>NZ_JBFTZS010000164.1:0-9167 GCF_056406675.1 Caulobacter sp. P1_B12_2
TACCGCTCCTCTTCCCCCTATGAGGGAAGACGGCCGCGCAGCGGCCCGTAGGGGGCAAGTGCGTGAGCCTCTAAACCTTCGGCGGCCGGCGCTTCAGCGCCACGTACAGCGCCCCGTCACCGCCGTGCCGCTTATCGGCCGGCGACACCCCCGCCACGATGTCCCGCAAGGCCGGCCCAGCCAGCCATTCGGGCGTACGGGCTCGTAGCACCCCGACCCCTAGCTTGCCCTTGCCCGTGACCACCAGGGCCGCCCGGTGGCCATCCTCCCAGGCGCGACGCAGGAAGGCCTCCAGCATCGGCCGGGCGCGGTCCTGGTCCAGGCCGTGCAGGTCCAGCCGCGCGTCCAGCGGCGTGTGCTCGCGGGCGATCTTGCGCTTGCGGTTGGGCTCGATGCCTTCCAGCGGCCCCGGAGCCCGCTGGACCCCTGCCGGCTTGATGCTCTTGGGATCGATCAGCAGCGGGGCCAGCGGCTGAAGCGTCGTCGGCTGGACCAGCGACTTCTCGGCCTTGGGCGTCCAGCCGGCCGCCTTCTGGGTGGACTTGGCCCGCACCGTGGCCGTGACCATGCCCCACAGGCGCATTTCGTCCTGGCGCGGGGGGCGCTTCACGGTCTCAGCCCCCTTTTAATCGATCTCGGGGAACGAGGCGGTAGAGGCGCAGCTCGTGGCGCACGCGCCCGGCCTCGGCCCCGGCCGCCGCGCCGGTGCCGGTGTAGAGATCGGCCCGCACCTCGCCCTTGATCGCACCGCCGACGTCCAGGGCCACGGCCAGGCGGCGATAGGTCGGGAAGCCGCCCACCAGCTTCGGCGCGCTGGCGTCAAGCCAGTAGAGCTCGCCCAGGGCGTGCTTGCTGGCGTCCACGGCGATGGCGCGGCCGGCCGGCAGCGGGATCCCCGCCGCGCCCACCGCCTGCTTGCCGTCGTCGGGCAGGGTCTGGAAGAACACATAGCGCGGGTTCAGCTGCATGATCGCGTCGGCCTCGGGACCGCGATGCTCGGCCAGCCAGGTGCGGATGGCGTCGCCGGAGGTGTTGTTGTCGGGCAGCAGGCCCCGGTCGCGCATCGGCGTGGCGATTCCGACGAACGGCCGGCCGTTATGCGCCGCGAAGGCCGCGCGCACCCGCCGGCTGTCCGGCATGACCAGGATGCCCGAGCCCTGGATCTGCAGGAAGAACAGGTCCTCCGGACGCAGCCAGGCCAGGGGACGGGTCTCGGGCGTGGCCTCGATGGCCGCGCGGTCCGGATAGGGCAGCACCTGCCCGCCCTCGATCTCGCCGGCGACCTTCTTGCCCGCCAGGCTCGGATCGAACTGCGCCAGGTCGAGGTTGACGAGGTCGGCCGGCTTGCCGCGCATCGGGGCGTTGAACTCGGCCGAGCGCGACATCCGCGCCTCGTATTCCGGGGCGAAATAGGCGGTCAGCAGACCCTGGCCGGGGACGGCCTCGGGGCGGAAATTGGCTTCGAGGAAACGGCGGGCGTCGGCGTCGTCGCCCAAGCGCTCTGCGCGGGCCTTGCGGCACACCTCGGCCAGGGCCGGCGCCTTGGCCACGCCGCAGCCCTGGCGGAAGGCGTCCAGGGCGCCGAGATGGTCTTCCTGCGACCAGCCGGCCAGGTCATTGAATGACAGGGCGCCCGTGGATGTGACGGGCCCGACCGGCGGCGTGATCGGGCCGGGGCCCGGCGTGACCGGCGGCTTCACCGGCGCGGTCGTACAGGCCGCCAGCGCCAGGACGGCGAAGGCGGCGGCAAAACCCTGGCGCAGCATCAAGCCTCCGCGACGTCGACGCGGACCAGGGTCCAGTTCGGGTTCTTGCTCTTCAGGTCGCGCTGGAAGGTCCAGAGATCGGCCGTGCGGCGATCGTCGACCGCATCGCCCTCGGCGCTGGTCGAGCGGGTGCGGATCTCGGCCAGGATGCGGACCACCGCCTTGGCTACGTCGCCTTCGACCGTGATCGAATCCAGGTCGGTGCGCGGCGTGACCAGGAATTCGGCCTTCTCGGTGCGGTTCAGGGCCTCACGCGCCGCGATGGCGGCCTCGAAATTGGCCATGACATCGGGCGCCAGCAGCGGCCTGAGCGTCTCGCGCTCGCCGGCGGCGAAGGCCTTGACGATCATCTCATAGGCCTGGCGCGCGCCGCTCAGGAAGTGGCCAATGTCGAAATCCGCCTGGCGAGCACGCAAGGCGGCAAGGCCCGACAGGGCTTCGGGCGGCGCTTCGGGGGCCTTCAGGTCACCCGTCGGACCGTTGGCGGAAACCACCGCGGGGGCGTCCTCTGGCTGACGTCCAACCCGGCGACCCAGGGTGGCGTAGAGCTGGTAGAGGATGACCGCGGCCAGGGCCGCCAGGATAATCCATTCAAACACGATATTTTCCGCTCACTCGGCCAAGGCGCCCCGTGGCTCCTATATAGGCGATAACAGGCTCGCGCGTCAGGCGCCTGGCGTTGCACGCCAGCCGCCCGCGTGTTAGCAGCCCGGCTCTCTCCTAGCGGCCAATTTCGACGCCGAATACGGATTTATCGCACATGACCGACACGACCGCCGCTCCGCCCGCCGCTCCCGAAGACGCCGCGGGCACGGAAACCGGCATTCGCATCATCGCCCAGTTCGTGCGCGACTTCTCTTTCGAGAGCCCGCACGCCCCTGACTCGCTGCGCGCGGGCGGCGCTCCGCCGGCCATCGACATGGGTGTCGAGATGAACGCTCGAGGCCGTCCCGACGGACTTTTCGAGGTGGACCTGAAGCTGTCGGCCCGCGCCACGCGCGACGAACAGTCGGTGTTCCACGTCGAAGTGATGTACGGCGGCCTGTTCCACATCGCCGGCGTGCCGGAAGACCAGCTGGAAGCGGTG
Source organism: Caulobacter sp. P1_B12_2 (assembly GCF_056406675.1). Classification (NCBI taxonomy): domain Bacteria; kingdom Pseudomonadati; phylum Pseudomonadota; class Alphaproteobacteria; order Caulobacterales; family Caulobacteraceae; genus Caulobacter; species Caulobacter sp. P1_B12_2. Next base: position 2,854 of record NZ_JBFTZS010000164.1, read on the forward strand.
CTGCTGATCGAGTGCCCGCGCTTCCTGTTCCCCTACGCCCGTCGCCTGATCTCGGACGTCACCACCGAAGGCGGCTTCCCGCCCTTCCTGATCGACCCGATCGACTTCGCCGGCGTCTATGCCGCCCGCAAGGCCCAGGCCGAAGGCGTGGTGATCGGCAACGCCTGATCACGCCAAGAGCGTTCAAGACAAAGGCCCCAACCGCCTGAGCGGTTGGGGCCTTTTCTTTGTGCAAAATTCGCCGTCATCCCGGGCGTACCCCGGCGAAGGCCGGGGGAAGACCCGGGACCGCCGGAAGCGCTGAGTTCACGCGTCGGTCCCGGATCGGCGCGCTACGCGCTTGTCCGGGATGACAATTTTTATGGCTGCGGCTTCTACGGCTGCAGCCGATACCCGCCCATCTCGGTGATCAGGATGCGCGCCACGGTCGGATCGGGCTCGATCTTCTGGCGCAGGCGATAGACGTGGGTTTCCAGGGTGTGAGTGGTGACCCCCGCGTTGTAGCCCCAGACCTCGGTCAGCAGCTCCTCGCGCGACACCGGCTTGGCGCCGGCGCGGTAGAGGTACTTGAGGATGTTGGTTTCCTTCTCGGTCAGCCGGACCTTCTTCTGCTTTTCGTCGATCAGCAGCTTGGCCGACGGCCGGAACTCGTAGGGACCGATCCGGAACAGGGCGTCTTCCGAGGCCTCGTAGCTGCGCAGCTGGGCGCGGATGCGGGCCAGCAGCACGCCGAAGCGAAAAGGTTTGGTGACATAGTCGTTGGCGCCCGATTCCAGGCCCAGGATGGTGTCGCTGTCGCTGGCCGCGGCCGTCAGCATGATCACCGGGGCGGTGACGCCGTTCTTGCGCATCAGGCGGCAGGCCTCGCGGCCGTCCATGTCGGGCAGGTCGACGTCCAGCAGGACCAGATCAGGCTTCAGCTCCTTGGCCATCCGCACGCCTTCGCCGGCCGTCGGAGCCTCGGCGACCGCGAACTCCTCGTGGAGGGCGAGTTGCTCGGCCAGAGCCCCGCGCAGATCATCGTCGTCGTCGACCAGGAGAAGGGTTTTGCGTTGCGCCATGAGCGGGAACATGCACCGCTGCGGCCCCCGGCGCCAAGGCGGTTCTCGCTTCTGGCGCCGCAACACCCTCGGAGACCGCGTCTTGACGATCTTTCGCGCCCGCCCCGACGGTTCAAGCCCTTGGGACGGCCAGATCGCCTGGGGTGAGCGGTCCGCGCGCGCCGCCCTGGGCAAGGCGGGCGTGGTCGCCGCGGCCGACAAGCGCGAGGGCGACAATCGCAGTCCGACAGGCGTCTGGCCGATCCGCTACGTGCTTTACCGCCCCGACGTCTATCCGGACGGCCCGACGACGGCCCTGGAGGCCAAGCCCATCGCCCCGGACGACGGCTGGTGCGACGCGCCGGGCGACCCGGCCTACAACGAGCCTGTAAAGCTGCCCTACCCCGCCAGCGCCGAGCGGCTGTGGCGCGACGATAACGTCTACGATCTGGTGGTGGTGCTGGGCCACAATGACGCTCCGCCGGTTCCGGGCCTGGGCTCGGCGATCTTCCTGCACCTGGCCCGCGACGGCTATCCCGGCACCGAGGGCTGCGTGGCCCTGGCGCGGGCGGACGTTCTGGCTCTGCTGGCGGCCGCCAAGCCTGGCGACGCRGTCGAGATCGCGGCGGACTAGGTTCGCACGCCGAACAGCGCCGACCCCACCCGCACCGAGGTGGCGCCGCAGGCGATGGCGGTCTCGAAATCGTCGCTCATGCCCATGGACAGCTTCGCCAGCCCGTTGCGGGCCGCAATCTGGCTCAGCAGGCGGAAATGCGGGGCCGGGTCGAGATCGGCCGGCGGAATGCACATCAGGCCCTCCACGGGCAGGTCCAGGCCCCGGCACAGAGCGACGAAGCCGTCGGCCTCCCCGGGGCTCACACCGGCCTTCTGGGGCTCCTCGCCGGTGTTGACCTGCACGAACAGCCGGGGCGCCCGGCCCTGGGCCTGGACCTGGTCGGCCAGGACCCGCGCCAGCTTCTCGCGGTCCAGGCTCTCGATCACGTCGAAGAAAGCCACGGCGTCGGCGGCCTTGTTGCTCTGCAGGGGTCCGATCAGCCGCAGCTCGACCTCCGCCCGGCGCTCGCTCCAGCGGCCCATGGCCTCCTGCACGCGGTTTTCTCCGAACACCCGCTGGCCCGCGTCGAGAATGGGGGCGATATGGTCCCAAGGCTGCAGCTTGGACACCGCCACCAGGGTGACCGCGTCGGCCGGTCGGCCGGCGGCCATGGCGGCGGCCTGGATACGGGATTGGATCGAGGCGTAGACGTTGGACATGAGTTCGGAACACGCGATCGGCGAGATGGAAGCCCTGTCTAGAACGGCGGCGCGCCTTCGCCCATGGCCGGTGCGCGGAAAGCCGCTGCCGAACCTGCTGTTCTTCACCGATCCCGAGCGCACGCCGGATCCCGAACGGGTCGCCGAGCGCCTGCCGGCCGGAGCGGCCGTGGTGTTTCGGGCGTTTGGAGCCCCGGACGCGACGGCGCAAGGTCTGCGGCTGCGCGAGATCACCCGGCGACGGGGCCTGTCGCTGATGGTCGGCGCTGACGAGGCGCTGGCGCTTGAGGTCGAGGCGGACGGTCTGCATCTGCCCGAGCGCCTGGTCTCGACCCTGCCCGAACTGCGCACGGCGCATCCCGATTGGCTGATCACGCTTGCCGCTCACGATGAACAGGCCGCTCGCGCCGGCGCCGCGGCGGGCGCGGACGCCCTGGTTGTGTCGCCGGTCTTCGCCAGCCGCAGCCCTTCGGCGGGCGCGCCGCTGGGCGTGGACGGCCTGAAAAGGATCGTCGAGGCGGTGGAGACGCCGGTTTACGCGCTGGGCGGCGTGCGCGCGGACACGGTTCCGCGACTGCTGGACACGGGAATTGTCGGGATAGCGGCGGTTGAGGCGCTTAACGCCTGATCGCGCTTAGAACTTGAACGCGGTTTCCAGCTTCACCCGGGGCGCGGGTTCCTGGATCTCGTTCTTGCGGGCGGACAGGGCCGGGTTTTGGTCGCCCAGGGCCACGGCGCCGCCGACGCGGATCGACGGGGTGACGCTGTAGTAAGCGCCGGCCTGGACGTCTCTGGCTTCCATCTCGCGGCCCACGGGCTGTTCGAGATCGAGCTTGAGGCCCCACTTGCCCTTCTTGTCGTCCCACTTCAGGGACTTCTTCGGACCTTGGGTCGGGTTGAACGGCGCGATCGGGGTCGAATTGCCRAAATCGCTCTTCACGGCGAAGTCAGGCGTGCTCGTGCGCGGCTTGCTTTGGGCATACACCCCCGAGGCCGATCCCGTGAGGATCAGCGCGGCGGCCCCTGCCATGAAATACCGTGCGGCGAACATGTTACTCGAACCCAATCCCCAACCCGCGCCTCGATAGAGTCAAACCCTATATAGGAGCGGGCTCCCTGAATATCGATTAAAGGCCCTAGTACAACGCGGTCAACCGCCGTTGGATTGGTCTAGACGTCGCAAGAGTCGATTCAAGCGGCGCCTGTGGCGGTCCTGCCACGCGATTCCTGTTTTGACGCGGCGCGACCATGCTATAGACCGGCTTCCGGCTGCGGGGGCGCGCCAGGTCGCGCGAGAGCGCCGGTGATACATTGGAGCAAGTTACTATGGCGTTTGAGCGTGGGTCGGTGTTGCGCGGCGTCGCCGCTAGCGTTCTGGCGCTGACCGTTCTGACCGGGGTTTCGGCCTGCGGCGGCAACAAGGGCGGCGGGCAGTTCACGACCCAAAGCGACGAGCCCGGCTTCAACCCCTTCAAGGGTCGCGGCGGCGGCAAGGCCGCGCCTCAGGCCGGCGCGATCGGCGTCAACGGCTTCCTGTGGCGCGCCAGCCTCGACACCCTGGCGTTCATGCCCCTGGCCTCGGCCGACCCTTACGGCGGCGTGATCGTCACCGACTGGTACACCAATCCGGAAAAGCCGGACGAGCGCTTCAAGGCGACCGTCTACATCCTGGACACCCGCCTGCGGGCCGACGGCCTGAACGTCACGATCTTCAAGCAGGTCAAGGACGCCAGCGGCGGCTGGAACGACACCGCCGCCACCGAACAGACGGCGACCGACGTCGAGAACGCCATCCTGACCCGCGCCCGTCAGCTTCGACTTTCCAACATCAAGAACTAGGGCTTTCCCTGGTTCTTCGCGGGAGCCGTTTGTCCGCGGACAAATGGCTCCCGTTCGCACTTTTAGAACCGCGCCCAGGCCGAAACCGCTTATGACTTCCGCGGACCGCGCCTCAGGTGCGAGCCCCCGCACGAACAGTCTGGTTTCATGGCCCGCTACAATCCCAAAGACACCGAGCCGAAGTGGCGCGCCGCCTGGGCGAACGCCAACACCTTCCTGACGCCGATCACACCCGACGCGCGTCCGAAGTACTACGTGCTCGAGATGTTCCCCTATCCGTCGGGGCGCATTCACATGGGCCATGTGCGCAACTACGCCATGGGCGACGTCGTGGCCCGCTACAAGCGCGCCCAGGGCTTCAACGTGCTGCACCCGATGGGCTGGGACGCGTTCGGCATGCCGGCCGAGAACGCCGCCATGGAGCGCGGCGTCCACCCCAAGGGCTGGACCTACGACAACATCGCCGCCATGCGCGAGCAGCTGAAGGCCCTGGGCCTGTCGATCGACTGGTCGCGCGAGTTCGCCACCTGCGACCCGGAATACTATGGCAAGCAGCAGGCCTGGTTCCTGCGCCTGCTGAAGCGCGGCCTGGTCTATCGCAAGGAAGCCTCGGTTAACTGGGACCCGGTCGACATGACCGTCCTGGCCAACGAGCAGGTGATCGACGGCAAGGGCTGGCGCTCGGGCGCGACCGTGGAGAAGCGCAAGCTGACCCAGTGGTTCCTGCGCATCACCGACTATGCCGACGCCCTGATCGACGGCCTCAAGACCCTGGATCGCTGGCCGGAGAAGGTCCGGATCATGCAGGAGAACTGGATCGGTCGGTCCAAGGGCCTGCGGTTCACGTTCAAGTTCGACGGTACGGCTCCCGCTGGTCACGCCGACGGCCTGGAAGTCTACACCACCCGCCCCGACACCCTGTTCGGCGCCAGCTTCGTGGGGATCGCCCCCGAGCATCCGCTGGCCGAGCAGCTGGCGGCGGCCGACCCGGCCGTGGCCGCCTTCGTCGCCGAGTGCCGCAAGGGCGGCACCTCGGAGGCCGACATCGAGGGCGCCGAGAAGCTGGGCCGCGACACCGGCCTGCGCGTCGTTCATCCGCTGGATTCGACCCTGACCCTGCCGGTCTGGATCGCCAACTTCATCCTGATGGACTACGGCACGGGCGCGATCTTCGCCTGCCCGGCTCATGACCAGCGCGACCTGGACTTCGCCCGCAAGTACGACCTGCCGGTCCTGCCGGTGGTGCTGCCGCCGGGCGAGGACGCCGCCAGCTTCCAGGTCGGCAAGGAGGCCTATGTCGGCCCCGGCGCGATCTTCAACTCCGAATTCCTGGACGGCCTGGACATCGAGGCCGCCAAGACCGAGGCGGTGAACCGCATCGAGGCCATGAACCAGGGCCAGGGCGCGACCGTCTATCGCCTGCGCGACTGGGGCGTCTCGCGCCAGCGCTATTGGGGTTGCCCGATCCCGGTCATCCACTGCGCGGCCTGCGGTCCCGTCGGCGTGCCGGAAGACCAGTTGCCGGTCGTGCTGCCCGACGATGTCACCTTCGACAAGGACAAGCCGGGCAACCCGCTGCTGCGCCACCCGACCTGGCGTCACACCACCTGCCCGTCCTGCGGCGGCAAGGCCGAGCGCGAGACCGACACGCTGGACACCTTCGTCGACAGCTCGTGGTACTTCGCCCGATTCACCGACCCGACCGCCGCCGAGCCGATCGACAAGGCCGCGGCCGACCACTGGATGGCGGTGGATCAGTATATCGGCGGCGTCGAGCACGCGGTGCTGCACCTGCTGTACGCTCGCTTCATCACCAAGGCGCTGAAGGACGAAGGCCTGCTGTCGGTCGACGAGCCGTTCGCCGGCCTGTTCACGCAAGGCATGGTCACCCACGAGGCCTACAAGAACGCCGCCGGCGAGTGGGTCGAGCCCTCGGACATCCGCATCACCGTCGAGGGCAATACGCGCACCGCCGCCCACGCCGCGACCGGCGAGCCGATCACCATCGGCGACATCGAGAAGATGTCGAAGTCCAAGAAGAACGTCGTCGCGCCCGAGGACATCTTCGAGGCCTACGGCGTCGACGCCGCGCGCCTGTTCGTGATGAGCGACAGCCCGCCCGAACGCGACGTGCAGTGGACCAACAGCGGTGTGGAGGGC
>NZ_JBFTZS010000165.1:0-9140 GCF_056406675.1 Caulobacter sp. P1_B12_2
TCACGGACCTGGGTCCGGGACGGCTCGTGTCCACCTCACTCACACGGACCAGGGCCACCTCGGCGGCGAATTTGCGGGCGCTCTCGGCGATACGGGCGGCCGGACGGGCGTGGATGCCGTGCTGCAGCGGCACGACGACCTCGCGCGACACCTCGCCCTCGACCACCGCCAGCACCGCGCCCGCGCCGCCGACCGGCGCCAACTCCATCAGGAAATCGCCCACCGAGGCGGCGTGGTCCTGCTCGCGGCGAACGATCTGAAAGGCGTCGGGATTGGTGATCACCACCGGAGTGATCAGGCTCTTGGCGCGCTGGGACAGCAGGTCGAGATCAAAGCTGATCAGCTTGTCGCCCGCCTTCACCGCTTGGCCGTTCTCGACATGGACCTCGAAGCCCTCGCCGCCCAGGCCGACGGTCTCCAGTCCGACATGCATCAGGATCTCGGCGCCGTTGTCGGCCCGCAGGGTGACGGCGTGGCGGGTGGCGTGGACGGCGATCACCCGCCCGTCGCAGGGAGCGTGCAGGGTCGAGCCCAGCGGGTCGATGGCCAGGCCGTCGCCCAGCATGCGCTCGGCGAACACCGCGTCGGGCGTCTCGTCAAGCGGGGCGATCCAGCCCTTGAGCGGCGAGGACAGTACGAGATTGGCCACCGGTACGCTTCCTGCTTCCTGGAATTCTAGTTCTTGTTGGTCTTGGTCGGGATCAGCGTGACTTGGTCGAGCACCAGCGTCGGCTCGACCGTGCGCGCTGTAAAGGTCAGGCAGAGGTCGTGGACACCTTCGCGCTTCGGCAGCACGCCGGACACCGTGCCCAGGCCCGGTCCGCGCGCGGCGGCGCCCAAGGCAATGGCGGCGATCCGCTCGCCCGCGCAGCCGTCGATCCGCACCTCCAGCTCGCCGTCCGGCGTAGCCGGGGCGCGCAGCGGGATCTTGTCGCGATCGGCGCCGATCTGGAAGTTGAACGGGACCTGGCCGATGTGGGCGGTCAGCTTCAGGTCGGCCGACAGGTCGGCCCCCTTCCACACCCAGCACGGATTCATCAGGTCGACCGCGAACACGGCGCGCGGGCCGTTCACCGGGGCGTCGTCCTCCAGCGACAGGTTGATGCCGTTGCCGCAGAGCTCGAGCTGGTGACTGTTGCGGGTCTGGGCGGCCAGCAGGCTGACCGGATAGTCGCGGACCCGGCCCAGGGCGTCGTCGCCCAGGAACGTCCGGGCACGAATGGCCTCGCCTGGCGCGACCGTCAGAGGCGCTTCGTAGAGGCTTGAGCCCTTGGTCGGGGCCTTGCCGTCGGTGGTGTAGCGGATCTCGCCGAGGCCCAGGCCCGAGGCCAGGGCGACCGACACCTGACCGCCGCGGGCCGGGCGCAGGGTCGCTTGCGGCTCGTAGGGCACGGTGTCGTGGGCCACGCCCAGCACGTCCAGCCGCGCGGTCTCGGCCGGCAGGCGGGCGGCGAAACTCTTCCAGTCGTGCTGGGCTACGGGCGTCCAGCCGTTCTCGGCCACGGCGATCAGGCGCGGGAAGGTCATCTTCTCCAGCCGCTCGTCGGTGCGCATGTGCTCGGTGAACGACGTCGCCTGCAGGCCCAGGATGTGGGCGCGCTGGGCCTCGGTGAGGGCGGCCGGGGCGGCGTCGAAGTCGTAGACATCCTTCAGGCTGACGATCTTGATCCGGCCGGGCGGCTCGTCGGCCGAGGCGCTCTGGCGGCGGTCCATGTAGAGGGTGCTGTCAGGCGCCAGCACCGCGTCATGGCCCTGCGAGGCGGCGGCCACCGCCCCCTCGACGCCACGCCAGGACATCACCGTGGCGTTGGGGGCCAGGCCGCCTTCGAGGATCTCGTCCCAGCCGATCATCCGGCGACCGCGACTATTGATGTGCTTCTCGGCGCGCTGGATGAACCAGCTCTGCAGCCCGTGCTCGTCCTTGACGTCGAGGGCCTGGATCTGGGCCTGGACCTCGGGGCTGGCCTTCCACTGGTCCTTCACGGCCTCATCGCCGCCGACGTGGATGTAGTCCGACGGGAACAGGTCCATCACCTCGTCGAGCACGTCGTTGAGGAAACCGAACGTCTCGTCGCTGGGCTTGTAGAGGTAAGGGAACACGCCCCAGTCGCCCATGTTCGCGCGCGGCGGGGCTTTCGTCATGCCGAACTGCGGATAGGCGATCAGCGGCGCCAGGGCGTGGCCCGGCATCTCGATCTCGGGGACGATCGTGATGCCGCGCGCCGAGGCGTAGGCGACCAGCTCGCGGACCTGGTCCTGGGTGTAGAAGCCACTGTAGCGGATGGGCTTGCCGGTCTTGGGATCCTTGCCCGCCGCTCCGGCCGGCACGCGCCAGGACCCTTCGGATGTCAGCTTCGGATACTTCTTGATCTCCAGCCGCCAGCCCTGATCGTCGACCAGGTGCCAGTGCAGGACGTTCAGCTTGTGAGCGGCCATGGTGTCGATGATCGACTTGATCGTCTCGACGCTCTGGAAGTGGCGGGCGCTGTCCAGCATGAAGCCGCGCCAGGCGAAGCGCGGGGCGTCGTCGATGCCGACAGCGGGCAGCTGGGCGGAGCCCTTGGCGGCGTCCTGCACCGCCAACTGCCAGACGCTGACCGCGCCGTAGAACAGGCCCGCGCGCTTGGGAGCGGTGATGACGACCCCGGTGGGCGCGACCCGGAGAGCGTAGGCCTCGGCCTTGTCGCTGGAGGTCGCCCCGCGCGCCAGGACAATCGCCGCCTCGCCGGCAGGCGGCGCGCTTTCAATCACGGCGGGCTTCAGGCCCCGGGCCTTGAACAGCATGTCGGATAGCTGGCCGGCCACGACGCGGGCCTCGACATCGCCCTTGGCGACGAAGATCCGGGTGCTGGCCGTCAGGGCGAAGGTCCCCTGCCTCAGTTCGGCGTTGGCTGGGGCGGGCGTCAGGGTAAGGAGCGGCCCATCCGTCGCGGGAGAGGCGGCGAAGGCGGCCGAGGCGAAGGCCAGCACGGCGGCGGAAGCCGACAGGGCGCCGGCGGCGCGAAGCGCGGCCTTAGCGAAGGATGGGGCGAGGATCATGAAGGAGCGCTCTCCGGCTGACGGGCGACGAGAACACGCGCGGCAAAAAGCGGGCGGAGCGTTTGACCGCTCCGCCCCAGCTCCGTGCTTGCAGTCAGGAGGACTTTGGTCGCGATCGGCGGCGGGCAGGTCATGAGGTGATCCTGGACCATGCCGCCTCCGATGCAACGATCTCGGGAGGAAACTAGAGACCCCCGGCGCGAGCGCCGGAGGTCCCCGATACGGGGTTAGAACTTGAAGCGGACACCGCCGAAGACCATGCGGCCGTTCTTGTAGATACGGGCCGGGCGGTTCGGATCGTTGTCGTAGTTGTCGGTCTGCTTCTCGTCGGTCAGGTTGATCGCATCCAGGCTCAGAGAGATCTGGTCCGTGATGTTCACGCTGGCCGAAGCGTCGAGCGACTTGAGCGAGTCCGACCACAGCTGGCGGTAGCCGCGCTCGGCGTCGTAGTCGACGAAGAACTTGGACCGGTAGTTGTAGGACAGACGGGCGCTGAAGCGTTCGTTCTCGTAGTAACCGCTGATGTTGGCGATGTTCTTCGAGCTGGACGGGATCGGCACGTCGGTGGTCGAGCTGGCGTCGGTATAGGTGTAGTTGGCCAGCACGCCGAAGCCGTTCCAGATGGGCATCTGGAAGTTGACTTCAACGCCCTTGGTCTCACCACCCGGCACGTTCACCGGACGACCGACATTGTAGTTACAGCTGTAGAGACCAGGGGACTGCAGGACGCACTGGTTGGCCGGGTTGACGACCCGCGGGTCGTTGGCGGCGGCTTGCAGCGGCAGCTTCTCGGTCGTCGCGCCCTGGACGATGTAGGTCGAGATGTCCTTGTAGAAGAACGCCACGGCCAGCAGCGATTGCGGCTTGAAGTACCATTCCAGAGACGCGTCGTACTGGTTGGCGCGATACGGATCCAGGTTCGGGTTGCCGCCCGACGCGGTCAGCAGGGACTCGGTCAGCGAGGTGAAGCCGGCCATCTGGGCGTAGTCCGGACGGGCCAGGACGCGGCCGGCGGCCACGCGGAGCACCAGGTCGTCCCGAACGTCGAACGCCAGGTTCGCCGAGGGGAGGATGTCGGTGTATTCCTTCTCGCCCGAGGTCGGGGCCATCAGGCCGAACGGGTTGTTGATGGCGCCCGGCGTACCGGCCGACACCCCCACGCGCCAGGCGTTGGTCTCGATCTTGGTGTTGACGACGCGGACGCCGACGTTACCGCGCCAGCCCTCGCCCTTCAGGTTGCCCATCACGTAGCCGCCGAAGGTCTTCTCGTTGAAGTCGAAGCTTTCGAGCGGGCCGAAGTGATTGCAGTTGGCCAGGCCGATGCAACCGCCGACATTGGGGTTGTTGGGATCGTAGGTCGTGGCCGGGCCGAGCTTGGCGTAGATGGCCTCGATCTTGTTCTTGTCAGCCGTCAGATAGCTGCTGAGAACGCCCGGACCCTTGATGCCGTCCAAGTAGTCGCTGTCGGTCAGACCGCCGGCGACGTCGGCCAGCGAGCACGAGTGGCCGCCGCAAGCCGTCGGGCCGAACAGGGCGCGGCGTTGACCGTAGGTTTGCACGACGCTGCGATCGTGGTCGGTGTACTTCAGGCCGAACTGGACCGAGCTGAAGGGACCACCATCGAGGAACTTCTCGCCGGCGACGAAGGTGTAGAATTCGTCGTCGTCGTTGACGGTGGTGTTGGCCGAAGCCCAACCGAGCGTCATTTCGTCGTCGGCGGTCGCGGGATTGATGTCGGTGTAGGTCACCTTGGGCAGGCCGCCCGACAGGTCGTAGCTCAGGCCGGTCGGGGCGTTGGTTTCCCAGAACGGCTGCAGGTCGGTGGCGCCCTTGGCCTTGGTGTAGCCGACGCGGCCCTTGAACTCCCAGCCGTCGGCCGGACGGAACGTGCCGGCCAGGTCGATCGAGCCGACATTGGTGTGGGCCAGGCGGTCGATGGCGTCGAACACCACGCCGTTGGCGCCGGGCGTGTTGAAGTTGCCGGCCACGGCGGTGCCGTTGACGACCTTGGTGATGTTGAACGTCTCGGTCGGCGTGGTGGCCAGGGCGCCGATCTTCTGGCTGACCCAGGCCATGTAGTTCTGGTTGAAGTTATCGGCGTCCATCCGCGAATAGAGGCCGGTCAGGTTCAGGTCCCACTTGTCGCTGGGCGCGTACTGGATGGCGAAGTTGGCGCCCTTGCGCTCGCGGGTCTGGGTGAACAGCGAGGAGCCGATCAGGCTGGGCGCGTAGACCGTCTGGCCCGGGCTGATGCCGGTGATGTTGGTGCCGGTGCCCATGGCCGTGGTCACGGCCTGATAGCCCAGGACCTCGATGCCGTCGCGGCGGATGCGCCGCTTGTCGTAGATGCCGCCGACCAGGACGCCCAGGGTCTTGTCGTCGTTGTGCCAGCTGAGCATGGCCGAGGCGGTCGGATCGGTGCTGCCCGACTTCTCGTCGTGGAAGGCTTGCAGCGAACCGGAGACCGAGATCGGGGCCAGGTCCAGCGGGTTGCGGGTGTGCACGTTGACCGTGCCGCCCACGCCGCCTTCGTCGATATCGGCCGTCGGGCTCTTGAAGACCTCGACCTTGCCGACGATTTCCGACGGCAGCATCAGATAGTTGAAGCTGCGGCTGGCCTTGAACTGATCGAGAATGAACCAGTCGGCGGTGGCGACGGCGTGGCCGTTGAGCAGGGTGCGGTTCAGGGTGGGCGCGGTGCCGCGGATCGAGATCCGCTCGCCTTCGCCGAATTCACGTTGGATGGTGACGCCCGGGACGCGCTGGAGCGATTCAGCGACGTTCTTGTCCGGGAACTTGCCGATGTCTTCGGCGGTGATCACGTCGACGACGGCGTCGGCGTTACGCTTGGCTTCGACCGAGGCCTGCAGCGAGGCGCGGATGCCGGTGACGACGACTTCATCGACTTGTGTAGAGTCCTGCGCGAAGGCCGGCGCGGCCAACGCAACCGCCAGGACGCTGGCGGATGCTGTTAGAATGGTCTTGTGGAAATTTCGCATACTCGGCTTCTCCCCTTTTTCCAGACCCTAGGGCCTGGAGCCGAACCCCAAGCCCAATCCGATACCAATTCTTCTACGGACATCCGCAGAACGCGGTACTTCTCAGGCCTCGGAAGTGAACTGTGACGAAAATTTATCGAATGACAAGGCCAAAAAAGAACCAATTGCAGACCATGTTCTTATTGGTATGAAAATGGTCATATGCTATTTCCGAAGCCAAGCGGTGGCGCGGTTTTGCGCGGGGGTGCGAAATTGACGATGTTTTCTGAACGGATCGGCGGCCTGGATGGACACGGCCAGGATCACGCGCCGCTCTATAAGCAGCTGCAGCGCGCGCTGCGCGACGCCATCCAGAAGAAGATCCTCGGCCCCGACGACGCCCTGCCGGCCGAACGCGACATGGCCGAGGAATTCAGCATTTCGCGCATCACCGTGCGCAAGGCCCTGGACGGCCTGGTCAGCGAAGGCTTGCTGACGCGCCGCCAGGGCGCGGGCACCTTCGTCGCCGCGCGGGTGGAAAAGAGCTTCTCCAAGCTGTCGTCGTTCACCGAGGACATGATCTCGCGCGGGCGCACGCCGCGCAGCGAGTGGATCAGCAAGGCCGACGGATCGGTCACGCCGGAAGAATCGCTGACCCTGGGCCTGTCGCCCGGCACGCCCGTCTTCCGCTTCGCCCGCATCCGTTACGCCGACGGCGCGCCGATGGCCCTGGAGTACTCAACGATCGCCGGCTTCGCCCTGCCCTCGGCCGAGGTGGTGGGCGTTTCGCTCTACGAAGCGTTGGAAGCCACCGGTCACCGCCCCGCCCGCGCCCTGCAGCGGCTGCGCGCGGTGCTGTTCACCGCCGAGCAGGCCGCGCTGCTGGGCGTGCCGGTCAAGGACGCCGGCCTGCTGATCGAGCGGCGGAGCTTCCTGCCCGACGGCCGGACGGTCGAGATCACCCAATCCTACTATCGCGGCGACGCCTATGACTTCATCGCCGAACTGAACGCCCTCTCCTAGGGGCCGCACTGATCGGGGCCCGCCCCGCGCGCATATGTGAAGGAACGTCCGTCTTGGAGGCCAACGTCTTGACCCGACCCGCACCCCCCGCCTCGCCTTCCACCGGGCCGGCGCGGCTGACGGCGGAATCGACCCGCATGTTCCTCGAGGCCGGCCAAGCCTCGCAAGTCGTCGCCGCCCAACTGGGCGCCAACGCCGCCCGCGCCGCCAAGATCGCCGAGCGCCTTCGCGCCAACCCGCCCCGCGCCGTGGTCACCTGCGCGCGCGGCAGCAGCGACCACGCCGCCACCTTCGCCAAGTACCTGGTCGAGACCCGCACCGGCGTTCTGACCTCGTCGGCCGCCCTGTCGGTCAGCTCGGTCTACGCCGCCCAGCAGGACCTGGGCGACGTGCTCTATCTGGCCATTTCGCAGTCGGGCAAGAGCCCCGACCTGCTGGCCGCCGTGGCTTCCGCCAAGGCGGCCGGCGCTTTCGTCATCGCCCTGGTCAACGACACCGCCTCGCCCCTGGCCGCCCTGGCCGACGAGGTGCTGCCCCTGCACGCCGGTCCCGAGCTGAGCGTCGCGGCCACCAAGTCCTACATCGCCGCCCTGGCCGCCATCGCCCAGCTGGTCGCCGCCTGGACCGGCGACGAGGACCTGACCGCCGCCTTGGCCACCCTGCCCGCCCTGCTGGCGGAGGCCTGGACCCTGGACTGGACGCCGGCCGTCGAACGCCTGAAGCTGGCCCGCAATCTCTATGTGCTGGGACGCGGCGTCGGGTTCGGCGTCGCCCAGGAGGCGGCCCTGAAATTCAAGGAAACCTGCGGCCTGCACGCCGAAGCCTTCAGCGCCGCCGAGGTCCTGCACGGCCCGATGGCCCTGGTGAAGGCGGGCTTCCCCGTGCTGGTCTTCGCCCAGAACGACGAAAGCCGCGACAGCGTCGACGCCATGGCCAAGGGCGTGGCCGAGCGCGGCGGCGACGTCCTGCTGGCCGGCGCGGGCGAAGCCGGGGCCGGCGCGCTTCCGGCGCTCGCCGCCCACCCCGTAATCGAGCCGATCCTGATGATCCAGAGCTTCTACCGCATGGCCAACGCCCTGTCGGTGGCGCGCGGCTACGATCCCGACAGCCCTCCACACCTCRACAAGGTCACAGAAACCGTCTGATGCAGTCTGTTCTCGTCAATGGCCGCATCCTGACGCCGGAAGGGATCGTCGACGGCAAGGCCGTGGCGATCCGCGACGGACGGATCGACGGCGTCTTCGACAGCGCTGACACCCCTGTCGGCGTGACGCGCCGCGACCTGGACGGCGGCCTGCTGGTCCCCGGCTTCATCGACACCCAGGTCAACGGCGGCGGCGGGGTGCTGTTCAACGATTCGCCCACCGTCGAGGCCATCGCCGCCATCGGCGCCGCCCACCGCCCCTACGGCACCACGGGCTTCCTGCCGACCCTGATCAGCGACGACCTGACCGTGGTCGACGCGGCCATGCGCGCGACCGAACAGGCCATCGAGGCCGGCGTGCCCGGCGTGCTGGGGGTCCATATCGAGGGTCCGTTCCTCAATGTGAAGCGCAAGGGCATCCACGACTCGAGCAAGTTCCGCACCCTCGACGACGAGGCCGTGGCCCTGCTCAGCTCGCTCAAGCGCGGCAAGACCCTGGTGACCCTGGCGCCGGAGACCACCACGCCCGAGATGGTCCGCCGTCTGACGGTCGCCGGGGTGAGCGTCGCCGCGGGCCACACCAACGCCGCCTACGGCACGGTGCGCAAGGCGCTGGACGCCGGCCTGACCGGCTTCACCCACCTGTTCAACGCCATGTCGCCGCTGACCAGCCGCGAGCCGGGCGTGGTCGGCGCGGCGCTGGAGAGCATCACCGCCTGGTGCGGGATCATTGTCGATGGCCGCCACGTGGATCCGGTGGTGCTGCGCATCGCCCTGCGCACCCGTCCGTTGAACCGCTTCATGCTGGTGACCGACGCCATGCCGACCGTGGGCATGGCCGACAAGAACTTCGACCTGCAGGGCCGCCATATCCGGGTGGTCGACGGGGTCTGCGTCGATGACCACGGCACCCTGGCCGGCTCGGACCTCGACATGATCGGCGCGGTGCGCAACGC
>NZ_JBFTZS010000166.1:0-9122 GCF_056406675.1 Caulobacter sp. P1_B12_2
CTGTCGAGGAGCTCCAGCCCCTCCCGGCCGCTCTCGGCGTAGCGCAGTTCGATGCCGTATTCC
Source organism: Caulobacter sp. P1_B12_2 (assembly GCF_056406675.1). Lineage (NCBI taxonomy): Bacteria > Pseudomonadati > Pseudomonadota > Alphaproteobacteria > Caulobacterales > Caulobacteraceae > Caulobacter > Caulobacter sp. P1_B12_2. Next base: position 64 of record NZ_JBFTZS010000166.1, read on the forward strand.
TCCAGCGCGCTGGCCAGCGAGAAGATATTGCGGATGTCGTCGTCGATCACCACCGCGGTCAGGCCCGTCAGGACGGCGTCGGCGTGGCGGCTATGGGCGATCATCGCCCGGGCCGGCGAGGACAGGCGGTCCAGCGGCGCGTGCAGCGACATGGTCACGTGGTCAATCAACTGCTCGGGCGTGCGCGCCAGGCGCGCCAGGCCGGAGAACACCGCCAGGCGAAGGCGGCGGTCGTCCTCGGGCTCCAGATCTTCGGGCGCGTAGAACACCGCGACGCCCGACACCGCGCCGCGTTGCTTGAGGATGTCGATGAACGGCCCGACCGGTCCCGGACCGACATCGATGACCAGGCAATCGCCCTCGCCCGTGAACGCGTCGTCCGGCAGGTCCAACAGGGTCGGCGCCACCTTCACGGCTCCGATGGTGTCGCGCAGCGTGTCGGCGGCCTGGCCTTCGCCGCCGACCAGGATCGGGGCCCGACCGGTCTCGGCGACCAGATGCTTGACCTTCTCCAGCGTCGAGGCCACCGACTCGCGCTCCACCGGCTTGCTCGTGAACCCGAAGGCGCCCATCGACAGGCCCAGGCCGCCGTGGTCGTCGGCCGAAATCACCTGCACCGGGATGTGGCGGGTGTCGGGCGTGCGCTTGAGCAGGTCCAGCAGGGCCAGGCCATCCATGTCGGGCAACCCGATGTCCAGCATGATGGCGTCCGGCGTGAACCGCCGGGCCAGGGACGGCACCGCGGAGCCTTCACCGGTCACCACGCCCTTGAATCCGCCGTCGCGCACCAGGGACAGCAGGATGGAGGCGAAGCGGATGTCGTCCTCGACGATCAGCACCACGGCGTCGCCCGGCTCGATCTGCTCGCGGTCGTCGACCACAGTCTCGGCCGGTTCGGTCGACCCGATCGAGACGGTCGACAGCCGGAAGGTCGGGACCGGCGAGGTGGCGGGGCGAAGCGGCTGGGTCGACTGGGTCTGCGCGGCCGGGCTGAAGTTCAGCGGCAGGTAGAGGGTGAAGTTGCTGCCCTGTCCTGGCGTCGAGATGACCCGCAGCTCGCCGCCGAGCAGGCGGGTGATCTCGCGGCTGATCGACAGGCCCAGGCCCGTGCCGCCGTACTTGCGGCTGGTGGTGCCGTCAGCCTGTTGGAAGGCCTCGAAGATGATCCGCTGCTTGTCCTCGGGGATGCCGATGCCGGTGTCCTCGACCGAGAAGGCCAGCACTTGGCCGGCCTTGTTGAGGTGGTCGTTGCCGCTGGCCCAGCCGTCCTCGGCCCGGGCGATGGTCAGGCGAACCGAACCGGCCTGGGTGAACTTGAAGGCGTTGGACAGCAGGTTCTTGATCACCTGCTGCAGGCGCTTGTCATCGGTGTACATCGAGCGCGGCAGGGCCGGGTCGATGTTGACGAAGAAGTCCAGCTTCTTGTCCTGGGCCAGCTGCGAGAACGTGCGGTCGGTCTGATCGCGCAGGGACGCGAACGACATCTCGCCGATGTCGAGGGTGACCGTGCCGCTCTCGATCTTCGACAGATCCAGGATGTCGTTGATCAGCCCCAGCAGGTCGGCGCCGGCGCTGTGGATGTTGCGGGCGAACTCCACCTGCTTGGCGCTCAGATTGCCTTGGGCGTTCTCGCTGAGCATCTTGGACAGGATCAGCAGGCTGTTGAGCGGCGTGCGCAGCTCGTGGCTCATGTTGGCCAGGAACTCGGACTTGTACTTCGAGGTCAGGGCCAGCTGTTCGGCCTTCTCCTCCAGCGCCGCCTTGGCCTGTTCGACCTCGGTGTTCTTGGCCTCCACCTGCTTGTTCTGGGCCGACAGCAGGACGGCCTTGTCCTCCAGCTCGGCATTGGTCTGCTGCAGTTCGTCCTGCTTGGAACGCAGCAGCTCTTCGGACTGCCGCAGGGACGCGGCCTGCAGTTCCAGGCGGTCGTTGGTCTTCTTCAGCTCGCCCTGCTGAGCCTGGAGCTCGGAGGTCAGCAGTTGGGACTGTTCGAGCAGACCCTCGGTCCGCATGTTGGCGGCGATGGTGGACAGAACGATGCCGATGGATTCCATCAGCTGGTCCAGGAAGGCCTGCTGGGTCTCGTTGAACGCCCCGAAGGTGGCAAGCTCGATCACCGCCTTCAGCTCGCCTTCGAACAGGGCGGGCAGCACGATGATGTTCTGCGGCGCGGCCTCGCCCAGGCCCGAACTGATCTTGATGTATTCGGACGGGACGTTGGTCAGCAGGATGCGCTGGCGCTCGGCCGCGCATTGCCCAATGAGGCCTTCGCGCTGGCGCAGCCGCGACGGCGGCTTGTCACCCGGATTGGACGCGTAGCTGGCGGCCAGGTTCAGCACCGGCTCGCCGTTCACGTCGTGGTCGGAAACGTAGAACACCCCGTGCTGGGCGTTGATCAGCGGGGCTAGCTCCGACAGCACCAGGTTCGACACGGTCGACAGGTCGCGCTCGCCCTGCAGCATGCGGCTGAACCGGGCCAGGTTGGTCTTCAGCCAGTCCTGCTCGGTGTTCTTCAACGTCTGATCCTTCAGATTGCGGATCATCTCGTTGATGTTGTCCTTCAGCGCGGCGACTTCCCCTGACGCTTCCACGGTGATCGACCGCGTCAGGTCGCCCTTGGTCACGGCGGTGGACACCTCGGCGATGGCGCGGACCTGGGTGGTCAGGTTGGCGGCCAGTTCGTTGACGTTGTCGGTCAGGTCGCGCCACAGGCCCGCGGCGCCGGGCACCCGCGCCTGGCCGCCCAGCTTGCCTTCCGAACCCACTTCGCGGGCCACGTTGGTCACCTGGTCGGCGAAGGTGGCCAGGGTCTCGATCATGCCGTTGATGGTGTCGGCCAGCGAGGCGATCTCGCCCTTGGCGTCGAGGGTCAGCTTGCGCTTCAGGTTGCCCTGGGCGACCGCGGTGACGACGTCGGCGATGTTCCGGACCTGACCGGTCAGGTTGGCGGCCATCATGTTGACGTTGTCGGTCAGGTCCTTCCAGGTGCCGGCCACGCCGGGCACCTGGGCCTGGCCGCCCAGCTTGCCTTCGGTGCCGACTTCGCGGGCCACGCGGGTCACTTCCGAGGCGAAGCCGTTGAGCTGATCGACCATGACGTTGATGGTCGACTTCAGCTCCAGGATCTCGCCCTTCACGTCGACGGTGATCTTCTTGGACAGGTCGCCCTTGGCGACGGCGGTGGTGACGTCGGCGATGTTGCGGACCTGGCCGGTCAGGTTGGCGGCCATGAAGTTGACGTTGTCGGTCAGGTCCTTCCAGGTGCCGGCCACGCCCTTCACCTGAGCCTGGCCGCCCAGCTTGCCCTCGGTGCCGACTTCCCGCGCCACGCGGGTCACTTCCGAGCTGAACGAGTTGAGCTGGTCCACCATGACGTTGATGGTGTTCTTCAGCTCCAGGATTTCCCCGCGGACGTCGACGGTGATCTTCTTGGACAAGTCGCCCATGGCGACGGCGGTGGTCACCTCGGCGATGTTCCGCACCTGACCGGTCAGATTGCCGGCCATCAGGTTCACGTTGTCGGTCAGCTCCTTCCAGGTGCCGGCCACGCCCTTCACCTGCGCCTGCCCGCCCAGCTTGCCTTCGGTGCCGACTTCCCGCGCCACGCGCGTCACTTCCGAGGCGAAGCCGTTCAGCTGGTCCACCATGACGTTGATGGTGTTCTTCAGCTCGAGGATTTCCCCGCGCACGTCGACGGTGATCTTCTTGGACAAGTCGCCGTTGGCGACGGCGGTGGTCACCTCGGCGATGTTGCGGACCTGGCCGGTCAGGTTGCCGGCCATGAAGTTGACGTTGTCGGTCAGGTCCTTCCAGGTGCCGGCCACGCCCTTCACCTGAGCCTGGCCGCCCAGCTTGCCTTCGGTGCCGACTTCGCGGGCCACCCGGGTCACTTCCGACGAGAACGAGTTCAGCTGGTCCACCATGGTGTTGATGGTGTTCTTCAGCTCCAGGATCTCGCCGCGCACATCGACGGTGATCTTCTTGGACAGGTCGCCCATGGCGACGGCGGTGGTCACCTCGGCGATGTTCCGCACCTGACCGGTCAGATTACCGGCCATCAGGTTGACGTTGTCGGTCAGTTCCTTCCAGGTGCCGCCGACGCCGGTGACGTTGGCCTGGCCGCCCAGCTTGCCTTCGGTGCCGACTTCCCGCGCCACGCGCGTCACTTCCGAGGCGAAGGCGTTCAACTGGTCCACCATGACGTTGATGGTGTTCTTCAGCTCCAGAACCTCGCCCTTCACGTCGACGGTGATCTTCTTGGACAAGTCGCCCATGGCGACGGCGGTGGTCACCTCGGCGATGTTGCGGACCTGGCCGGTCAGGTTGCCGGCCATCAGGTTGACGTTGTCGGTCAGGTCCTTCCAGGTGCCGGCCACGCCTTCAACGCGGGCCTGGCCGCCCAGCTTGCCTTCGGTGCCGACTTCCCGCGCCACCCGGGTCACTTCCGAGGCGAAGGCGTTCAGCTGGTCCACCATGGTGTTGATGGTCGACTTCAGCTCCAGCACCTCACCCTTCACGTCCACGGTGATCTTGCGGCTCAAGTCGCCCCGGGCCACGGCGGTGGTCACCTCGGCGATGTTCCGCACCTGGCCGGTCAGGTTGCCGGCCATCAGGTTGACGTTGTCGGTCAGCTCCTTCCACGTGCCGGCCACGCCCCGCACGTTGGCCTGGCCGCCCAACTTGCCCTCGGTGCCGACTTCGCGCGCCACGCGGGTCACTTCCGAGGCGAAGCTGTTGAGCTGGTCCACCATGGTGTTGATGGTGTTCTTCAGCTCCAGCACCTCGCCCTTCACGTCCACGGTGATCTTGCGTGAGAGGTCGCCGTTGGCGACGGCCGTGGTCACCTCGGCGATGTTCCGGACCTGGCCGGTCAGGTTGGCGGCCATCAGGTTGACGTTGTCGGTCAGGTCCTTCCAGGTGCCGGCCACGCCCTTCACCTGAGCCTGACCGCCCAGCTTGCCTTCGGTGCCGACTTCCCGCGCCACCCGGGTCACTTCCGAGGCGAACGAGCCCAGCTGGCCCACCATGGTGTTGACGACCTTGCCAATGCGCAGGAACTCGCCGCGCAGGGGCCGCTCCTCGTTCTCGAGGTCCATGGTCTGGCTGAGGTCGCCCTTGGCGGTGGCGCCGATCACCCGGGCCATTTCGGCGGTCGGGTGGACCATGTCGGTGATCAGGGTGTTGACCGCCTCGACGCTGTGCGCCCACGAGCCGGTGGCGCCTGGCAGACGGGCGCGATGGTTGATCTTCCCCTGCTTGCCGACGACATCGCCGAGGCGTTCGAACTCTTTCGAGATCTGATCGTTCAGATTGACGGCGTCGTTGAACGCTTCGGCCAGTTCCCCGTCCAGGCCCGACAGGTCAGTCGGCAGACGCACCGAGAAGTCGCCGCGCCGAAACGCGCGCAAGGCGGCCAGGAGTTGGTGATTGTCGAGCCCGCGCTGCTGGGTCTTGGACTGGGCCGCCGGCATAGAAACACTCCACGTCGAAATCGATCGATATACGTGGGCGGCGCTAATCGGGAAAACGATCCAGACCCCGGAAGCGGTTCACCGCCCTCAACAGCCTATAACGTATCCCACAACCCCCCGAGCCGGTCCAACGCGGGGGAAAATCTTTGGTTCCGCTTTACGGTGAAGCTTTTCGAACCGCGAGGATCGCGGTTGCTAATGCGCCATCTTCGCGCGGGCCGAGGCCTCGACCTGCTCCACGCCGCGCAGGGCGTCGCCGGACGCCTCCAACTGCCCCTTGAAAGCGTGCAGATCGTGAGTGTCGATACGGCGGACCTTCTTGTCGCGCCCCCACTCCAATCCGATCGTCTGGCCCAGTCGACAGGCCTTGGGCAGCAGCGCCGCCCGCTCGGCCGGACCGCCGCGCGTCAGCAGCTTGCCGACGATGTCGTTCCAGTTCGGCGAGCCGGGAAGACAGAACGGCAGGTGGTCGCAATCGCCCGTCCAGAACCGCCTGTACCACCGCTGATGCACCGCGGTGTCGAACCGCAGGGCCGCCGGGTCGAGCTGGGCGCGGCAGTCGGCGCGCACATAGTCCTGCGCCTGGGCCGCGCCGGCCAATCCCAGGGCCAGCACCGTCAGCAAGGCGACGCTCGCCCGACGATTTGCCATCGCCCTAGACCATGCTCGCCATCGGACCATCGGCGCGGCCGTCGACGAACTGACGAACATACGGATTGTCGGTCCGGTCCAGTTCGGCAGGCGAGCCGCGCCAGATGATCTTGCCGGCGTGCAGCATGGCGATCTCGTCCCCGATCGTGCGCGCCGAGGCCAGGTCGTGGGTGATCGACACCGCCGTGCAGCCCAGCCCCCTCACCTGCTCGACGATCAGCTCGTTGATCGCCGACGAGGTGATCGGATCCAGACCGGTGGTCGGCTCGTCGAAGAAGATGATCTCGGGATTGGCCACCACCGCCCGCGCCAGGCCCACCCGCTTCTGCATGCCGCCCGACAGCTCGGACGGATAGGAATCGGCGACGTGGACGCCCAGATGGACGCGGCCCAGGGCCTCGATCGCCCGCGCCTTGGCCTCCTTGCGAGGCGCCCCATCGGCGTTGATCAGGCGGAAGGCGACGTTCTCCCAGACACTGAGACTGTCGAACAGCGCCGCGCCTTGAAACAGCACGCCGATGCGTTCGAACAGCTTGCGCCGCGAAGCGCCCCCCATGCCGATCAGGTCTTCGCCATCGACCAGCACCTGGCCGGCGTCGGGACGCACCAGGCCCATGGCGACCTTGATGGTCACCGACTTGCCCTGGCCGGACCCGCCGATGATCACCAGCGACCGTCCCGCCGCGACGCTGAGGTCCAGCCCGTCGAGGACCGGCCCGTCGAAGCGCTTGCGAACGCCCTTCCATTCGAGTTTGGCGACTTGGGTCATGCGTGAGTGAACAGCGTTGTGAGGAAGTAGTCGGAGGCGAAGATCAAGATCGCCGAGGACACCACCGCGTGGGTCGTCGCCCGACCCACGCCGCGCGCGCCGCCCTTGGCGTGGTAGCCATGGTAGCATCCCATCAGGGCGACGATGAAGCCGAACACGGCCGCCTTGATCAAGCCCGAGACGACGTCCCAGCCCTGGATGAAGTTCAGGGTGTTGCGGATGTAGACCGTCGAGTTGAAATCCAGGATCCGCACCGCCACCAGCCAGCCGCCGGCCACGCCGATGATGTCGGCGATCAGGGTCAGCAGAGGCAGGACCAGGGTCGCCGCCAGCAGGCGCGGCGCGACCAGGTAGCGGAACGGATCGGTCGACAGGGTGCGCATCGCGTCGATCTGCTCGGTGGCGCGCATGGCCCCGATCTCGGCGGCGATGGCGGCCGACACCCTGCCCGCCAGCATCAGGGCCGCCAGCACGGGACCCAACTCGCGCGTGATGCCCAGGGCGACGATCTGGGGCATCACCTGCTCGGCGTTGAAGCGCCCGCCGCCAGTGTAGATGTTCAGGCCCAAGGCCGCGCCGGTGAAGATCGCCGTCAGGCCGACGACCGGCAGCGAGAAGAAGCCGATGGCGAGCAGTTGACGCAGGAACTGGTTGGGGAACCAAGGCGGGGAGAAAATCGAGATCACGCCGCGCAGAGCGAAGACGCCGACCGCGCCCACCATGCGCAGCGCGCCCAGCGTCGAGCGCCCGACGGTGCGCAACGGCTTGAATACCGCGGGGATCGCCGCGCCGGCCGCGGCCATCTCAGTAGCTGTCCGGAGCCGTGGCGGCGGGGTTCGCCGCGGGCGCGGGGCCGGCCGCCGGGGCGGCGGCGGCGTCGCCTTGCGGACGCATCACCGAACCGATCAGGCCAAACAGATCGACCGCGCCCTGGGTGTTGTCGATCTCGCCGCCCGCCTTGATGTCGTCGGCCGCGCCGCCGGGGGCGATCGCCACGTGGACGCCGCCAAGCAGGCTGTCGCTGGTGACCTTGGCGGTCGAGTCCGAGGGCAGCTTGACGTCCGGATCCAGGCTGAGCTTGGTCACCGCCAGATAGGTCTTGGGATCCAGTTGGATTTCCGAAACCGTGCCGACCTTGACGCCCGCGACGCTGACGGCCGCGCCCGGCGCCAGGGACCCGACCTGGCCGAACTTCGCCGTGACCTCATAGCCGCCCGGCTTGCTGCCCACGCCGCCCACCGTCAGCGAGTAGACCAGGAAACCCGCCGCCAGGACGAGAACGAGGAGACCCATCAAGGTCTCGGCCCATTGTTCGCGCAACCCCATATCCTCTCGTCCTTGTTGTTAGCGCGAGGCCGGACGCTGGGCGTCGCGCTTCAATTGACCGATCAGCACATCGATATTGCCGCCGGCGTTGTCGATGGTCGAAACGAAGTCCTGCTGCTGGGTGATCGCCAGCCACACGCCCTTGAACTGGACATCGACCACCTTCCACGAGGTCCCGCCGCCCATCACCCGCCACGCCACCGGCAGCGGCGTACCGACCTGCCCGCCCGAAATCGTGGTGTTGACGATCACGTCGCCCGGCTTGCGGACGGTCGATCCCGTCACCTTCAGAACCTCGCCGTGATAGTCGTTGATGCGGTTCTGGTAGACGCTTTCGGCGTAGACGCGGAACGCCGCCGCGAACCGTTGACGCTGATCGGGCGTGATCGTGCGGGCGTACTTTCCGAGCACGAAATTGGTGATCCGCGGCACATCCGCCAGTTCGTCGATGCCCTGGTGGAAGGTCGCTTTCTTCTGGGCGACGCTCTGGGACTTGTCGGCGAGGACCGTGATCACCCTCTGGGCGCGCGTCTGGACGAACTGCTCGGCCTGAGGGTCGCGCGGGCCTTGAGCCAGGGCCGGTTTGGCCTGCCCCAGGGCGCCGAGGCCGACCAGGGCGACCAGGGCGAACTGTGCGAAACGGCGGGTGGGATGGGCGTTGGTCATGGGCTTGTCCAGCGAAGTCATTGCGGTTCAGTCGGGGCGGGCTCAAGGGGAGCGGTCGGAGTCTGGGCCGGCGTGGCGACCGGTTCGGTCGATGGGGGAGCCTCGTCGAAGTCCGGCAGTTCCTGCACCGCCCCCGTCGCCTCGCGCACCACGGCCTCGCGGTGCTGTCCGTAGGC
>NZ_JBFTZS010000167.1:0-17667 GCF_056406675.1 Caulobacter sp. P1_B12_2
CGTCTTGCCCGCCGCCTCCAGCGCCTTGACCTTGGCCAGCTGCGCCGGGTCCATCTCCGGCATCAGCACCTTCTCAGCGTAGGCGTTGTAGGCCGGGATCGAGGCCATCATGTTCGAGATCACGACGCACTTCAGATTGGCCTGGTATTTCAGGGCGTATTCGATCGCCAGCACGCCGCCCCAGCTGTGGCCCAGCACGCAGAAGCTCTCGGGACCCAGGTCCAGCGCCTTGCGCACCTGCTCCACCTCGTCGACGAAGCGCTCGATGGTCCACAGCTTGGTGTCGGTCGGCTTGTCCGAGCGTCCCGAGCCCAGCTGGTCGTAGTAGATGTATTCGATGCCCTGGGCCGGGAAGTAGCTGTCGAAGGGCTCGAAATAGTCGTGGGTCGCGCCCGGACCGCCGTGCAGCAGCAGCACCTTCAGCTTGGGATTCGAGCCGACCCGCTTGGTCCAGACCCGGAACTTGCCCGACGGCGTGTCGATGTCGACCATCCGCACGCCGCCCGACCAGGCGTCGGGCGCCTTGGTGTCGTAGAAACTGGCCGGAGGCGCCTGCCGCGCCAGGGCGTCGGTCGCGAACAGGGAGGTCAGCAAAGCTACAATAGCCATCGCAAGCCGTTTCATTGCATCACCCCGCCAGCCTGGAGGCRAGCATTGGCCAGACGCCCAGGTTCGGCAAGCGCCCTTAAGCAACCAACCGTCTTGCCTCGCGCCGCCTGCCGCGCGAAACCGTGAGGCATGACCACGCCTCCGCTCGCCCCCTACCCCGCCACGCGCCTGCGCCGCCTGCGCCAGGCCGACTGGATCCGCCGATCGATCCGCGAGACCACGTTGGCGCCGTCCGACCTGATCTGGTCGATGGTGGTGCACGAGGGCGAAGGCGTGATCCCTGTCGCCTCGATGCCTGGCGTCGAGCGCCTGTCGGTCAAGGACGCCGCCAAGGCCGCCGTGCGGGCCCGCGACCTGGGCATCCCGGCCATCGCCATCTTCCCGCACATCGACGGCGCCCGTAAGGACGCGACGGGCTCGATCGCCGCCGATCCGAACGGCGTCATCCCCCGCGCCGTCAAGGCCATGAAGGACGCCGCCCCCGAGGTCGGCATCATGTGCGACGTGGCCCTGGACCCGTTCACCGACCACGGCCACGACGGCGTGGTCGAGGGCGGCCGCATCCTCAACGACCCGACCATCGAGCGCCTGATCGAACAGGGCCTGATGCAGGCGGAAGCCGGCGCCGACATCCTGGCCCCGTCCGACATGATGGACGGCCGCATCGGCAAGCTGCGCGCGGCGCTTGAAGGCGCGAACTTCCAGGACACGATGATCATGTCCTACGCCGCCAAGTACGCCTCGGCCTTCTACGGCCCGTACCGCGACGCGATCGGCTCGGCCAAGCTCAGCGCCGGCCAGGGCGACAAGAAGACCTACCAGATGGACCCGGCCAACACCGAGGAAGCCATCCGCGAGGTCGCCCTCGACATCGCCGAGGGCGCCGACATGGTCATGGTCAAGCCGGGCATGCCCTATCTCGACATCCTGCGCCGCCTGGTCGACGAGTTCCGCATGCCCACCTACGCCTTCCAGGTGTCGGGCGAGTACGCGATGATCAAGGCCGCTGGCCAGAACGGCTGGATCGACGAGGAGCGCGCKATCCTGGAAAGCCTGACCGCCTTCAAGCGGGCCGGCGCGGCTGGGATCATCAGCTATTTCGCGCCGTGGGCGGCGGAAAAGCTCGGGGCGTGACCCCCTCCAAGCCGGCCAAGGTCATCGACATCGTCACCGCCGTGATCCGTGACGACGCCGGCCGCATGCTGGTGGTGCGCAAGCGCGGCACGGCGATCTTCATGAAGCCGGGCGGCAAGCGCGAGCCCGGCGAGGACGACCTGACCGCCCTGGCCCGCGAACTGGACGAGGAGATCGGCGGCCGGCWGACGGACGCCGCCCTGCTGGGCGTCTTCGAGGCTCCAGCCGCCAACGAACCCGGCTTCACCGTGCGCGCCGCGACCTATCTGGCGAGCGTCGACGGCGAGATCGCCGCCCGCGCGGAGATCGAGGAACTGGCCTGGATCGATCCGGCCGCGCCGGGCGACATCGTGCTGGCCCCGCTTATGCGGATCGTCCTGAAGGCCCTGCTGGAGCGCACGGGCGCCTAGACCCGCTCAAACGCCTCGCGCAGCTGGCCGGCCCGTCGCCCTTCCGGCCGGATCATCAGGAACTTGCCCGACCAGACCCCGGGGATGGACCATTGCCCCGCGATCTCGGTGGCGTCGTCGCTCAGCACGCCCTCATAGGCCACCGAGTGAGTCCAGCCGTTCGTGCCGTCGTAGGTCTTGGTGAAGCTGACGGCCAAACCGGCCCGCTTGCCCAGCAGCATGGCGGAGACCTCGCACCAGTCGCCCCATTCGTCCTGGGCGGTCTCGTGGACCGAACCGCTGAGCCAGGCCCCGCTCTCGATCAGGGTGGCGGTGAAGCCGACCGGCGCGAGCGCCCCGGGATACTGATAGAGCCCCTGCCAGATGCCCGTCAGATTGTTGTTCGTCGCCGTGGTCATGCCGCGCCCCGTCCTCGCGCCGACATAGGGGCCAGAGCGGCTTCTCCCGTCAAGGTCGAGCCTCTCGCGCTATACGCAGAACGGGCCTAGGGTGTCCTCAGTGTTCGGCCCGATGCCGCGTACGACGGCTTAGGTCCGAACCTCAACGACAAGCGGAGGTGACGCATGCCCGCCGATATCAGGGACGCCGATTTCAACGACACCGGAAAACCCGAACTGCTCGCCCACGAGCAGACCTATCACGGATTCAGCATCCTCCTGCGATGGTGCATGCTGGGCCTGGCCACCACCATCACGACCCTGACCCTGTGGTTCGCCAGCCCGGCCGGCTTCTGGGGCGGCCTGATCATCGGGGTCGTGGTGTTCGCGATCGGCTACGCCATCCTGGTGCGCCACGAGGAGAAGCAGCCGCTGAGCCTGTGGGTCGAGGGGCGGTAGGCCGCCCTAAGCCGGTTGCCGCACGGTCAGCAGCGCCATGTGCCGGCGCAGCTGGCCGATGCTGCGGTCGAAGAAGCCGATGTCGCGGTGGGTGCGGGCCTGCATGACCGCGCCCTCCATCGTCGTCAGGATGAATTCCGACAGGCCGCGCAGGTCGAGGTCCGGCGGCAGGCGCTCGCCGGCGTCCTTAAGGCAAACCTCGATCGCGCCGGTCCAATTGCGGAAATTGGCGGCCAGCAACTCGCGCACCGGCGGGTCCGGCTCATGCAGTTCCAGGGCCAGAGAGCCGATCGGACAGCCATAAAGGCAGTCGCTCTCCAGCAGCATGCCGCGATAGGCGGCCAGCAGGGCGAAGATCCGCTCGATCGGGTCCTCGACCCCGCGCCAGGCCGGGTCCAGCAGCATCGCCTCGATGCCGTCGCGGTACATCTCCAGCACCCCGATCAGCACGTCCTGCTTGCCGGGGAAGAAGTGATACAGGCTGCCGCTGTTGGCCTGAGACCGCGAGAGAATGTCCGACACCGAGGTCGAGCCGTACCCCTTGGCGGCGAACAGCTCCATCGCCGTCAGCAGGATGCGTCGCCGGGTGTCGAGGGCGTGCGGAGCAGACATGCGTCCTGCGTACCCCGCGCTTGAACGATCGGTCAACTCGAGGCTTGAACGGTCGATCAAGTCGTGCCTAACTTGAATGGTCATTCAAGTCGCCCTGGGAGGAAGCGCATGTTGAAGTCGATCTTGATCGCGGCCGGCGCGCTGCTGGTCATGGCCCAGGGCGCCGAGGCCCGTCAGGCGCCCCAGCCAGCGCGCAGCTGGCGCGACTTCCCGGGCGTGTCCAACACCAGCTATGTCGACGCCGCCGGCCAGAAGGCCTTGCAGCTGTCCATGGACATCCCGGCCCCGCCCCACGCGGTGTTCGAGGCGTTCGCCACCTCGGATGGCTTCAAGAGCTGGGCGGTCGCGGTGGCGCGGGTCGACCTGCGCACCGGCGGCGAGATCGAGTCCAGCTACGACCCCAAGGCCGCGATCGGCGATCCCAACAATATCAAGAACCAGATCGTCACCTTCATTCCCGATCGCCTGCTGGTGATCCGCAACATCCAGGCGCCGAAAGGCTTCGCGGGCGAAGGCGAGTTCCAGAAGACCGTCACGGTGCTGGAGTTCGATCCGATTGCCGGCGGCACGCGGGTGCGGCTGACCAACACCGGCTATGGCGCGAACCCGGAGGCCCAGACCGTCTACGGCCACTTCGAATGGGGCAACGCCTATACGCTGGCCGAACTGAAGAAGCGGTTCGAGAAGGGCGCGATAGACCGGACCCAGGGCGATGGGGCCGACCGAAACGCCGTGGCCGACAAGGCCGTGACGGGGAAGTAAGCGCTTCACGCCCGCGCTATTTCCAATCAACCTACGGAAATCGCTGCCCTAAAACTTTAGTCCCCTCACCCTTTCCGGCCGCCCGTATCCTGATCTCACCTCGACGCGGGGAAAGGGCGCATGGCCAGCGACCGATGCGGCGGCGGGGGGCGATCGAGCGGGAAGCTCTGTCGGCGATCTGGTCCGCGTGWGTCTGGGCGGGATCAAACCTTACGTCTCTGGTGCCGGTCGGGCSTGGAACACAGATACGACGTGACGTGAGGGCTGGCTGAGYAACAGGCGGGCGGTGACRCGCTCGCGGTCCGGGACCTGGGTTCGTTGMCCTGGCCCGCCCGTCGGAGGCTTCAAGGCGGCGAGGCTCGAATAGAGCTCAGCGTCGCGGGCTTCCGGATAACGATGGCGCGGAGCGGCAGGCTTCGTCGAAACGGTTATTCTCTATKTCYTCCGGACGTCGTCCGGCGCTCCGCGACCCTTTCCGATCARCTCACAGCCWTTGGCGTGGGATCACACCCACTTGCCCCCACCTGACCGCTAAAGCGGTCTGTCCRCCCCCATGGGGGGCGGAGGACGCCGCGCCGAGCACCTCTTCCCCCTCTGGGGGAAGACGACCGCGAAGCGGTCCGTAGGGGGCAAGTGTTCGCCGCATCAAAATCTCGGGAGAAACCCTGTTCCTAAAACAGCAACCCATACAGCCGGCAGTCCCGGCGTTCGCCGTCGCGGTCCACATGCCCCTTCAGATAGCCTTCCTGCTCGAAGCCCAGCTTCAGCAGCACCTTTTCCGCCCGGGCGTCGCCGACATGGGTGCGGGCGATCATGCGCTTGAGGCCCAGGGGCGAGGCGCAATAGGCCAGCAGGGCGGCGGCGGCTTCGGTGGCGTAGCCCCGGCCCCACGCCTCGCGGGTGATGATGAAACCCAGCTCGCCGCGGTGATGGCGCCAGTCCAGGTCGACCAACTCGCAATAGCCCAGGAACCAGCCGGTCTTGGTCTGGCGGATCGCCCAGTACAGCGCCCGGCGCTCCTCCATCTCGGCCACTTGGGCGCCGACCGTGGCGGCGACCTCGTCGGGATCCTCGATGGCGGACCGGTCCCAGTGCGCCATCACCTCCGGATCGCTCATGAAGGGATAGACGAGGGGAGCGTCCTCAACAGTCAGCGGCGTCAGGCTAAGGCGTTCGGTCTCGAGGATCATGCGCGAGGAGGGACCTGATGCGAACTTGAGGAAGGATCTTGAGTGAAGCCGGTTCGTCCCCAGCTATGGCGCGGGCCCGTTGCAAGTGATAGAGGGGCCGCTTCGTTTTTCACGACGGAACCGTCCGTCGCCCGGATCGAGATCGATTTAGACATGCTCATCGGCGTTCTGCTGACCATCAACATCATCGTTTGCATCGCCCTGATCGGCGTGGTGCTGATGCAGCGCTCCGAGGGCGGGGCCCTGGGCATGGGCGGTGGCGGCGGCGGTTTCATGACCGCGCGCGGCGCGGGCGACCTTTTGACCCGCACGACCTGGATCCTGTTCTCGGTCTTCCTGATCATCAGCCTGGCGCTGACCATCCTGACGGGCCGCATGGGCTCGACCAACTCGGTGGTTGATCGCCTGAAGCTGGACGGGCTGGACAGCAAGACCCTGAACGCCGCTCCGCTGCCGGCGGGTCCGACCGCCCCGGCGCCGACCACCTCGGCGCCCATCACCAGCGCGCCGTCGACGGCCGCTCCGGCGACGATCGAGGCCCCGACCCCGCAGATCAGCGCCCCGGCCCCCACGGTCTCGGCTCCCAAGCCGGCCGCCAAGGCTCCGGTCGCGGCCGCCAAGGCCCCGGCCGCCGCGCCGGTTCCGGTGATCAACGCCCCGGCTCCAGTCGAGCAAAAGCCGGCCCAATAAGGGTCGGTGAGATTTTACTGTTGATGAACGGCGGTCTTTTCGCCGCTCGCCCCGAATCGCGGGTAATCTGATCGCCCATGACCCGGTACATTTTCATCACCGGCGGCGTGGTTTCCTCATTGGGAAAAGGCCTCGCCTCCGCAGCGCTCGGAGCGCTCCTGCAGGCTCGCGGCTACAAGGTTCGCCTTCGTAAGCTCGACCCCTATCTCAACGTCGATCCGGGGACGATGTCCCCGTATCAGCACGGCGAGGTCTTCGTGACCGACGACGGGGCCGAGACGGACCTGGACCTCGGCCACTACGAGCGCTTCACCGGCGTGTCGGCCACCAAGGCCGACAACATCACCACCGGCCAGATCTACAAGACGATCATCGAGAAGGAGCGTCGCGGCGACTATCTGGGCGCGACCGTCCAGGTGATTCCGCACGTCACCAACGAGATCAAGGAATTCGTCCTGTCGCCGGCCCTGGACGAGACCGGCGAGAAGCCGGTCGACTTCGTGCTGGTCGAGATCGGCGGCACGGTGGGCGACATCGAGGGCCTGCCGTTCTTCGAGGCCATCCGCCAGCTGCGCCAGGACCTGCCGCGCGGCCAAAGCTGCTACGTCCACCTGACCTTGCTGCCGTTCATCAAGACGGCCGGCGAGATGAAGACCAAGCCGACCCAGCACTCGGTCAAGGAGCTGCGCTCGATCGGCATCCAGCCGGACATCCTGCTGTGCCGCTGCGAGCAGGACATTCCGGTCGAGGAAAAGCGCAAGATCGCCCAGTTCTGCAACGTGCGGCCCAGCGCCGTGATTCAGGCCATGGACAGCGCCTCGATCTACGCGGTGCCGATCGACTATCACAAGGAAGGCCTGGACGCCGAGGTGCTGGACGTCTTCGGCATGGGCGACGCGCCCAAGCCGGACCTGTCGCGCTGGGAAGCGATCGACCAGACCGTCCGCCATCCCGACGGCGAAGTGACCATCGCGGTGGTCGGCAAGTACACGGTCCTCAAGGACGCCTACAAGTCGCTGATCGAGGCCCTGCACCACGGCGGCCTGGCCAACAAGGTCAAGGTCAATCTGGACTGGGTCGAGAGCGAGACCTTCGAGGGCGACGAGGGCGCGGCCGCGGCCCGCCTGGAGAACGCCCACGCCATCATGGTGCCCGGCGGCTTCGGCGAGCGGGGAGCGGAAGGCAAGATTCGCGCCGCCCAGTTCGCCCGCGAACGGAAGGTGCCGTACTTCGGCATCTGTTTCGGCATGCAGATGGCGGTGATCGAGACCCTGCGGAACGTGGCCGGGATCACCGACGCCTCATCCAGCGAGTTCGGCCCCACCGAGCGTCCCGTGGTCGGCATCATGACCGAGTGGATCAAGGGCAACGAGACCGTCCAGCGGCGCAGCAACGACGATCTGGGCGGCACCATGCGCCTGGGGGCCTATGACGCGGTTCTGACGGCCGGAAGCAAGGTCGCCGAGATCTACGGCGGCACCGAGATCAGCGAGCGCCACAGGCACCGCTACGAGGTCAATATCGGCTACGCCCACCTGATGGAGGATGCCGGTCTGAAACTGACGGGCCGCTCGCCTAACGGCGTGCTGCCCGAGATCGTCGAGCGCGACGACCATCCGTGGTTCATCGGGGTGCAATATCACCCCGAGCTGAAGAGCCGTCCGTTCGCTCCGCACCCCCTGTTCGCCAGCTTCATCGCGGCCGCGAAAGAGCAGGGGCGTCTGGTCTAACAAGCCCGGTTGCATACTCGGGGAGTTTCAGGCATAAGCGCGCCCTCACGCGGCGGCCTGGGCATTCCCCGAGTCGCCGCTCTCCAGTTTTCAAGCTCAGCGAGCAGAGTCACTTCGATGGCCGTTCCCAAAAGAAAAACTTCGCCTTCTCGCCGGAACATGCGCCGGTCGCACCACGCCCTGGGCGCAAACTCCTTCGTGGAAGACAAGGACTCGGGCGAACTGCGCCGCCCGCACCATGTCGACCTGAAGACCGGTCTGTACAACGGCAAGCAGATCCTGACGCCGAAGGAAGACTAACCTTCGCGTCCCGTCTCCGCTCCGGCGGAACGACAGGATGAAGCCTGAAAGGCGGCGGTCTCCGGACCGCTATTTCGACAACGCTGTCGAAAAACCGTGTTATCTTGGCGGCAGGGAGATTGACCCATGCTCACACGCCGAAACATCGCGGCGGGACTGGGATTGTCGCTGATGGCCGAAACGGCCTGGGCTCGATCCACGACGCCCGCGCCGCTGCTGCAGCAGACCTCGCTGCAAACGCCGCCCACGAGCGCGCCGCCCGCGGCGCTGTCCGGCGTGCTTCCGCCGACCGAGGCCGAGGCGCCGCCCGTCTTCCTCGACACGGCGCTGGACGCGATCGACCGCATGACGGTCGAGGTGTTCATCAATGGGCAGGGGCCGTTCAACTTCGTCGTCGACACCGGCGCCGACCGCAGCGCCCTGTCGACCACGCTGGCGGCGCGGCTGGGCCTGGAGCGAGGGCCCGACGTCATGCTGCACGGGGTCGGAGGCTCGGCCCTGACCCCGACGGCCAGGGTGCCGCTGATGGTTGCCGGCGATTCGCGCATCAAGGACGCCGAACTTCCGGTGCTCCCGCCCGAGCGACTCGGCGTGGACGGCCTGCTGGGCGTCGACATGCTCGACAATCGCAACGTCATCATGGATTTCCACCGCAAGCGGCTGGAGATCCGTCGCAGCACCGCCTTGTCGGGGGCCTTTCCCGGCGTGCGCGAGGTCTCCGTGCTGGCGGACGCCCGTTTTGGCCGGCTGGCGGTCGCCAACGCCCGGGTGAGCGGCGTGCGCTGCGTGGCCTTCATCGACTCCGGTTCCGGCGCCAGCATGGGCAACATGGCCCTGGCCGAGGCGATCAAGCTGCGGGTGCGCCGCAAGCCCGAGCCGGCCATGGCCATCCGGCTGATCGGCGCGGCGGGGGAGGCGACCCTGGGCGAACTGCGCATCGTCCGCTCGATCGAGCTGGGCGCGCTGCGGATGACAAACCTGCCGTTGGTGCTGGCCGACCTGCACATCTTCGATGTCTGGAACCTCAACAGCCGCCCCGCCGTGCTGCTGGGCGTCGACGTGCTCAAGATGTTCGCCCGGGTCGAGCTCGACTTCGGGGCCGACCGGGTGAAGTTCCGCCTCGGCAAGGGCTGGACGCCGCCGATCCTGGAGGCTTGAGGGCAGGGCGCGCCGAACGCTCGTTCAGACGATCCGGCCAGCGCCGGTTGCGGTTCGCAGCCCGCGCCGCTAAGGGGAAGCGCCTTTTGAAAGGGGAGCTCCCATGACCGAGATCGTCGACATCATCGCCCGCGAAATCCTGGACAGCCGCGGCAATCCGACGGTCGAGGTCGACGTCGTCCTGGAAGACGGGTCCTTCGGTCGCGCCGCGGTGCCGTCGGGCGCTTCGACGGGCGCTCACGAGGCGGTCGAGAAGCGCGACGGCGACAAGTCGCGCTACGGCGGCAAAGGGGTCAAGGCGGCGGTGGACGCGGTCAATGGCGAGCTGTTTGACGCGCTGTCGGGCGTCGACGCCGAAGACCAGCGCCGCATCGACAACCTGATGATCGAGCTGGACGGCACGCCCAACAAGAGCCGCCTGGGCGCCAACGCCATCCTCGGCGTCTCGCTGGCCGCCGCCAAGGCCGCCGCCGAGTCGGCCGGTCTGCCGCTCTACAAGTACGTCGGCGGCGTCAGCTCGCGCGTCCTGCCGGTGCCGATGATGAACATCATCAACGGCGGCGCCCACGCCGACAATCCGATCGACATCCAGGAATTCATGATCCTGCCGACCGGCGCCCCGACCTTCGCCGAGGCGCTGCGGATGGGATCCGAGATCTTCCATGGCCTGAAGAAGGCCCTGAAGGACGCCGGCCACAACACCAACGTGGGCGACGAGGGCGGCTTCGCCCCGAACATCGGCTCAGCTGAAGACGCCCTGGCCTTCATCGTCAAGGCGGGCGAGGCCGCCGGCTACAAGTCGGGCGAGGACTTCGTCCTGGGCCTGGACGTCGCCGCCACCGAGTTCTTCAAGAACGGCAAGTACGAGCTGGAAGGCGAAGGCAAGAGCCTGGATCCGTCGCAGATGGTCGACTATCTGGCCAACCTGGCCGACAAGTTCCCGATCCTGTCGATCGAGGACGGCATGTCGGAAGACGACTTCGAAGGCTGGAAGCTGCTGACCGACAAGCTGGGCAAGAAGGTCCAGCTGGTGGGCGACGACCTGTTCGTCACCAATCCCAAGCGCCTGCAGATCGGCCTGGAGAAGGGTCTGGCCAACTCCATCCTCATCAAGGTCAATCAGATCGGCACGCTGTCGGAAACCATCGACGCCGTCGATCTGGCCCACCGCAACGCCTACACCAGCGTCATGAGCCACCGTTCGGGCGAGACCGAAGACAGCACGATCGCTGACCTGGCCGTCGCCCTGAACTGCGGTCAGATCAAGACCGGCTCGCTGGCCCGCTCGGACCGGCTCGCCAAGTACAACCAACTGCTGCGCATCGAGGAAGCCCTCGACGATCAGGCCGTCTATGCTGGCCGCGCGGTGCTCAAGGGCCGCTAGGTTCCGAGACAACGACGACGAAGGGCGGCGCTTTCCAGCGCCGCCCTTTTTCGTTTCAAACGTTACGATTCTAGGGGTGAAAGCCCTCTTCGCCCGTTTTCGAGGCGCCGGGCGCCAAAATTCACCAACAATTTTTCTAAAAGCAAAAACGGCGCTGTGCCGCACTGCCGCAGAAAATGTCCCGAAACGCCCGTTTAGATGCTGCGACGCGGTATCTAGATGCC
Organism: Caulobacter sp. P1_B12_2; assembly: GCF_056406675.1. Taxonomy (NCBI): domain Bacteria; kingdom Pseudomonadati; phylum Pseudomonadota; class Alphaproteobacteria; order Caulobacterales; family Caulobacteraceae; genus Caulobacter; species Caulobacter sp. P1_B12_2. The sequence goes on from NZ_JBFTZS010000167.1 coordinate 11,040, forward strand.
TTTGAAACCATCTCAAATGAAAGCGTTAGGGCACTGCTTCCGACGTCTAGTCGCCGCTTGCTCAAACTCCCCGTTTAGTAAGGCGTTAAGCATGGTCGGGCAGGGTAAACCTACCCTCCTGGGAATCGATGATGTTCGCCCGACTGCAACCCTTTCTGCCGACCGCGGCGCTCCTCCTGTTGATCACTTACTTCGTGTTTCACGCCCTGACGGGCGAACGCGGCCTGTTATCGACGTCGCAGCGCAACGCAGATCTCGCCGCCAAGACGCTGGAGTTGAAGAAGATCCGCTCCGAAAGGATGGACCTGGAGGCCCGTGCTCGTCTATTACGCAGCGGCAGTTTGTCGGCGGACCTCCTGGAAGAACGCGCGCGTTCGCTCCTGGGATACGCCGACCCCAAGGACTATGTGATCCGCACCCCGCGCTGAGCGTTTGGTGGGAGACCCGGTCCTCGGCTCTGCCGGCGGATCAGGCGAGCCTGGCCCGTTTCGGGTTTGACAAAGGACCCCCATCTACGCGGAACCGAAGGTTCATTCGGCCGGTGGGCGTCCAGGAGTAGGCCGCGATGAAGATTGGCCAGGGAGAGTTGAATGGCGCGTACGCGCAAGGGTGAAGCCCCCGCGGGGAAGGCTGATGCCACCGGTGTCAACGCCTTCGTCGGCAAGGACGAGCTTCTGAAATTCTACCAAGACATGCTGCTGATCCGCCGCTTCGAAGAGCGGGCGGGCCAGCTGTACGGCATGGGCCTGATCGGCGGCTTCTGCCACCTCTACATCGGTCAGGAAGCCATCGCGGTCGGCATGCAGTCGATCAAGGTCAAGGGCGACCAGATCATCACCGGCTACCGTGACCACGGCCACATGCTGGCCGCCGGCATGGATCCGAACGAAGTCATGGCCGAGCTGACCGGCCGCGCGGGCGGTTCGTCGCGCGGCAAGGGCGGCTCGATGCACATGTTCGACATCGAGACCGGCTTCTACGGCGGCCACGGCATCGTCGGCGCCCAGGTGTCGCTCGGCACCGGCCTGGCGCTGAACAACCACTACCGCGGCAACGGCAACGTCGCCTTCGCCTATTTCGGCGACGGCGCGGCCAATCAGGGCCAGGTCTACGAGAGCTTCAACATGGCCCAGCTGTGGAAGCTGCCGGTCGTGTACGTGATCGAGAACAACCAGTACGCCATGGGCACCAGCGTCGAGCGTTCGGCGTCGGAGACCGCCTTCCACAAGCGCGGCACCTCGTTCCGGATCCCGGGCGAGGAAGTCGACGGCATGGACGTGATCGCGGTGGCCGAGGCCGGCGCCCGCGCCGCCGAGCACGCCCGCAGCGGCCAGGGCCCGTTCATCCTCGAGATGAAGACCTATCGCTATCGCGGCCACTCGATGTCCGACCCGGCCAAGTACCGGACCAAGGACGAGGTCGATAACGTCAAGCAGACGCGCGACCCGATCGACCACCTGAAGGAACGCCTGGCCAAGGCCGGCGTCACCGAAGACGACCTGAAGGTCGTCGACGCCGAGGTGAAGCGCATCGTGGCCGAGGCGGCCGAATTCGCCCGCACCAGCCCCGAGCCCGATCCTTCCGAACTCTACACCGACGTATACCTGGAGGCCGCCCAGTGACGGACATCCTGATGCCCGCCCTGTCCCCGACGATGGAAGAGGGGACCCTGGCCAAGTGGCTGGTCAAGGAAGGCGACACCGTCAAGGCCGGCGACGTGATCGCCGAGATCGAGACCGACAAGGCGACGATGGAAGTCGAAGCCGTCGATGAGGGCGTGATCGAAGCCATCATCGTGCCCGGCGGTACGGAGAACGTGAAGGTCAACACCCTGATCGCCAAGCTGAAGGGCGAGGGCGAAGCCGCGTCGGCGGCGCCGGCTGCTGCTCCGGCCGCCGCTGAAGCCGCTCCGGCTCCGGTCGTGGCCGCGTCTCCCGCCGCCGGCCCGATCTCGGCCGCCTCGACCTTCGCCGATCCGGAAATCCCGGCCGGCACGCCGATGAAGAAGATCACCGTGCGCGACGCCCTGCGCGACGCCATGGCCGAAGAGATGCGTCGCGACGACAAGGTCTTCCTGATGGGCGAGGAAGTCGCCCAGTACCAGGGCGCCTACAAGGTCTCGCGCGACCTGCTGCAAGAGTTCGGCGACAAGCGCGTCATCGACACCCCGATCACCGAGCACGGCTTCGCCGGCCTCGGCGTCGGCGCGGCGATGGCCGGTTTGAAGCCGATCGTCGAGTTCATGACCTGGAACTTCGCCATGCAGGCGATCGACCAGATCATCAACTCGGCCGCCAAGACGCTCTACATGTCAGGCGGCCAGATCAAGTCTTCGATCGTGTTCCGCGGCCCCAACGGCGCGGCTTCGCGAGTGGGCGCCCAGCACAGCCAGGACTACGCGGCCTGGTACGGCAACGTCCCCGGTCTGAAGGTCATCGCGCCCTATGACGCGGCTGACGCCAAGGGCCTGATGAAGGCCGCCATCCGCGATCCGAACCCGATCGTCTTCCTCGAACACGAGATGATGTACGGCCACGAGTTCGACATCCCGGACGTCGAGGACTGGGTCGTGCCGATCGGCAAGGCCAAGATCCGCCGCTTCGTCGCCGAGGGCCACACCGGTCCCAGCGTCACCATCGCCACCTATTCGCGGATGGTCGGCTTCGCCCTCCAGGCCGCCGAAGAGCTGGCCAAGGAAGGCATCGAGGCCGAGGTCGTCGACCTGCGCACGATCCGTCCGATGGACCACGCCACCATCCTGGAAAGCGTCAAGCGGACCAACCGTCTCGTGACGGTCGAGGAAGGCTGGGGCCCGATGGGCGTCGGCGCCGAGATCGTCGCCCGCATCACCGAGTTCGGCTTCGACTACCTGGACGCTCCGCCGCTGCGGGTGCACCAGGAAGACGTGCCGCTGCCCTATGCTGCGAACCTGGAAGCCCTGTCGCTCCCGTCGGTCCCCAAGATCGTCAAGGCGGCCAAGGCGGTCTGCTACCGGTGATCATCCGGCCCGCTCCTCTAGGCCAAGGCCTGTGCGAGCGGGCAGGGAGGCCAGCATGACCCAGACCCTCAACGGTTCCTGCCATTGCGGCGCGGTGCATGTGCAGCTCGACCCCGGCAAACCGGTGGCCGAGCTGGCCTTGCGGGCCTGTCAGTGCTCCTTCTGTCGTCGGCAGGGCGCGCGGACGACCAGCGATCCGGGCAGCCGGCTGCACATCACCGCCGCTCCGGGATCGTTGATGCGCTACCGGTTCGGGCGGCGGGCGGTGGATTTCCTGATCTGCCGCGAATGCGCCTGCTACGTGGCGGCGATGATCGAGGACGAGGGCCAGGCCTACGCCACCCTCAACGTCGTGGGGACCGACCTGTCGGGTTTCGCCGATCGCGAGCCTGAACGGCTGGACTATCACGACGAAACGGACGAACAACGCCTTGCCCGTCGCAAGGCCAAATGGACGCCGACCACTTTGGTCGAAGCCGTCCCGAACGCTTGAGGAAGAAGCTCAATGTCGATCGACATCCTGATGCCCGCCCTGTCGCCCACCATGGAGGAGGGGACCCTCGCCAAGTGGCACGTCAAGGTCGGCGACACCGTCAAGGCCGGCGACGTGATCGCCGAGATCGAGACCGACAAGGCGACGATGGAAGTCGAAGCCGTCGATGAAGGCGTGGTCGAGGCCATCCTGGTCGACGCCGGAACCGAGAACGTCAAGGTCAACGCCCTGATCGCCAAGCTGGCCGGCGAGGGCGAAAGCCCCGCGCCGCCGCCCGCCAAGGCCGCTCCGGCCGCTGAAGCGCCCAAGGCCGCTCCGACTCCCGCCGCGCCCGTTCAGGCCGCCGGCGAGACCGCCGCTCCGGCCAAGGCGGCTCCCGCCGCCGCCCCGACGGGTGACCGCGTCTTCGCCTCGCCTCTGGCCCGTCGCCTGGCCTCTGCCGCTAGCCTGGACCTGAAGTCGATCGCCGGCACCGGCCCGCACGGCCGCGTGGTCAAGGCCGACGTCGAAGCCGCGCAAAAGGGCGGCGCTCCCGCCGCCAAGGCTGCTCCGGCCTCGGCTCCCGCCGCCGGCGCGGCCGCCGCGCCGCGCGCCCATCTGTCGCTCGAGCAGCAGGGCATCCCCGCCGGCTCGTACGACCTCGTCCCGCTGGACGGCATGCGCAAGACGATCGCGCGTCGCCTGACCGACAGCTTCCGCGACGTGCCGCACTTCCCGCTGGTCATCGATCTTGAGATCGACGCCCTGCTGGCCGCCCGCGCCAAGATCAACCACCTGCTGGAAGGCCAAGGCGTGAAAGTGTCGGTCAACGACATCATCATCAAGGCCGTGGCCGTGGCGCTCAAGCGCGTGCCGGAGGCCAACGCCTCCTACACGCCGGAAGGCATCGCCCTGCACCATCACGCCGACATCGCGGTGGCCGTGGCCATCGACGGCGGCCTGATCACCCCGATCGTTCGCGCCGCCGAGACCAAGGGCCTGGCCCAGATCTCGGCCGAGGTGAAGGACCTGGCGGCCCGGGCCAAGTCCAAGAAGCTGAAGCCCGAGGAATTCCAGGGCGGCACCTTCTCGGTCTCCAATCTCGGCATGTTCGGCATCAAGCAGTTCGCCTCGATCATCAACGAGCCGCAGGGCGCGATCATGAGCGTGGGCGCCGGCGAGCAACGCCCGGTCGTCAAGAACGGCGAGCTGGCCGTGGCCACGGTGATGACCATCACCCTGACCTGCGACCACCGCGTGGTCGATGGCGCGATCGGGGCCAAGTTCCTGGCCGCCTTCAAGCCGCTGATCGAAGAGCCCCTGACGCTGCTGGTCTAGGCGGGAGAACGGCGATGTCGGTCTACGACTATTCCGCCAAGACGCTGGACGGCCAGGACGCGAGCCTGGCCGACTATCGCGGCCAGGTGCTGCTGATCGTCAACACGGCCAGCAAGTGCGGCTTCACCCCGCAATACGAGGGGCTGGAGACGCTCTACCGGGACTACAAGGACAAGGGCTTCACGGTCCTGGCCTTCCCCTGCAACCAGTTCGGGGCGCAGGAGCCCGGCAGCGCCCAGGAGATCGCGAACTTCTGTTCGCTGACCTACGACGTGACGTTCCCGGTCCTGGCCAAGATCGACGTCAACGGTCCCACGGCCCACCCGCTCTATGCCTATCTAAAGCATGAGCAGAAGGGCCTGCTGGGGACCGAGGGCATCAAGTGGAACTTCACCAAGTTCCTGATCGGCCGCGACGGCGAGGTGGTCGAACGCTTCGCTCCCACGACCAAGCCTGAAGATCTGAAGCTCGCCGTCGAGGCGCTGCTTTAACTCCTTGACCGGCCCCTGGGCCGATCGACCGACGCTGACCGGCTCCCCCCGATGGCGTCAAAGCTAGGGTAAGAAGACCATGTCCACGGAATTCGACGTCGTCGTCATCGGGGCCGGCCCCGGCGGTTATGTGGCCGCGATCCGCGCCAGCCAGCTGGGTCTGAAGACGGCGATCATCGAGCGCGAGGCCCTGGGCGGCATCTGCCTCAACTGGGGCTGCATCCCGACCAAGGCGCTGCTGAAGTCCGGCGAGATCTACGAGCAGCTGTCGCACCTGGGCGGTTACGGCCTGTCGGTCGAGAAGGCCTCGTTCGATTTCGCCAAGATCATCGACCGCTCGCGCGGCGTGGCCAAGACCATGTCGAACGGCATCGCCTTCCTGATGAAGAAGCACAAGATCGAGGTCGTCGAAGGCGAGGCCAAGCTCGAGAAGGGCAGCCCCTCGCCGAAGGTCGTCGTGGCCCTCAAGGCCGGCGGCAGCCGCACGATCCAGGCCAAAAGCGTGATCCTGGCCAGCGGCGCCCGGGCCCGCGACATCCCGGCCATCGGCGCGGTCTCGGACGGCGACAAGATCTGGACCTACCGTGACGCCCTGGCACCCAAGGCCATGCCCAAGTCGCTGGTCGTCATCGGCTCGGGCGCTATCGGCATCGAGTTCGCCAGCTTCTACCGCGCCCTGGGCGCGGAGGTGACCGTCGTCGAGGCCGTCGACCGCATCATGCCGGTCGAGGACGCCGAGGTCTCCAAGGCCGCCCAGAAGGCCTTCGAGAAGCGCGGCATCACCTTCCGCATCGGCGCCAAGGTGACCAAGGTCGAGAAGACCARGGACGGCGTCTCGGTGGCGGTGGAGGTCGGCGGCAAGGCCGAGACCCTGACCGCCGCGGTGTGCATCGTCGCCGTCGGCATCGCCCCGAACACCGAGGGTCTCGACACCATCGGCTTGAACATGGATCGCGGCCACGTCGTCACCGGCAAGCACGGCGAGACCAATGTCCCGGGCCTCTACGCCATCGGCGACGCCGCCGGCCCGCCCTGGCTGGCCCAAGGTCAACGGCAAGGCCGTGGCCGCCGGCGAGACCGAAGGCTTCGTCAAGACGGTGTTCGACGGCAAGACCGGCGCCCTGATCGGCGCCCACATGATCGGCCACGAGGTCACCGAGATGATCCAGGGCTTCGTCACGGCGATCACCCTGGAAGCCACCGAGGAAGATCTGCACGGCATCGTCTACGCCCACCCGACTATGTCGGAAGCCATGCACGAAGCCGCGCTCGACGCTTACGGCCGGGTTCTGCACATCTAGGTTTGGCCTAGTCGGCAAAAGGAAAGGG
>NZ_JBFTZS010000168.1:0-9077 GCF_056406675.1 Caulobacter sp. P1_B12_2
CGAGTTTGGGGACACGCCGCAAGGGCGTGTCCCCAGGCGAAAGAAAAAGGGGCCGTCCTTTCGGACGACCCCTTTCCACCTCATCGGGGGCGAACTGATGCCCCCGTACGCGAGATCTCTTGGACGCTAGTACTTCAGGCGGACGCCCACCCGGAAGTAGCGGCCCACGATGCCCGACTGCGAGTAGGTCGGGTTCCAGTTCACCGCGGCGTAGTTGGCCGGGTTGAACATCGGGCCGGCGTCGAACAGGTTCATGACGTCGGCGTAGACGCTGGCCTTTTCGGTCACGTCGTAGGCGCCGGTCAGGTCCACCGTCGTGAACGACTTCACGCGGCAGTAGAAGTCGTCGTCGCCGTACAGGCAGCCGTTGGCGGCGCTGTCGTCGACTTCGCGCATGCCGCTGACATAGTTCATCGTGCCGGTCACGTGGATGGGACCGTGCTCGACGGTGTTGGACCACGACAGGCGGTTCTTCGGGGTGCCGGCGCCCGACGACAGGGCGTACGGCGCTTCCTTGCCGACGTAGTTGTAGGTCGTGCCGTCCTGCGTGTACTTGAAGTCGAACAGGGTGGTGGCGTCGAGGTTGGTCGTCCACTTCACGTCGTACGGCAGGTAGAAGCTGGCCTGGACGTTGAGGTCCAGACCGCTGGTGACCRGCGAGTCGGCGTTGATGTAGGGCGAGGCGATCGACAGCACGCGGCGCTGGGCGGTCGGGTGATCCGGGTCCACCGCGTCGGCGACGACGGTGTAGCCGGCCGGGATGGGCTGGCCCGTATAGTAGGCGTCCAGCGCCACGCCCGGAGCGGCCTGGGCGATCACGTCGGTCTTCTTGATGTGGTAGTAGTCCAGCGAAACGCTGAAGTTACGCGTGGGAGCCCACACCGCGCCGAACGTGTAGCTGGTCGACTTTTCCGGCTTCAGGTCCGGGTTGGCCGTGGTGATCTGCGAGAGCGAGTAGTCCTTGGTGTACTCGTTGTCGCCGTGGGCGGCGCGGAAGGCGTCGAACGAGGCGTCGTCGAACGAGAACGTCGTGAAGCCCTGGGCGGCGGAGTCGCCCGATTCCGAGAAGCTGGGCGCCCGGAAGCCCTTCGACACCGTACCGCGGATGGCGATTTCCTTGGTGGGGCTGAACTTCACGCCCAGCTTCGGCGAGAAGTTGTCACCGAAGTCGGAATAGTGGTCGTAGCGACCCGAGACGTTGACTTCCAGTTGGTCGACGATCGGCATGCCCAGCTCGGCGAAGGCCGAGGCGACGGTGCGGTTGCCGATGGTCTTGGCGTTGCCCAGGCCCTGGGCGTCGTTGGTCGGGTTCAGGGCCGGATCGTTGGTGGCTTCGTAGCGGAACTCGCCGCCCAGACCCAGCTGAGCGTCGCCGCCCGGCAGGGTGAACACGCTGCGCGACGCCTGGAAGCTGACCGAGTCCAGGTCCGAGGTCGAGGTCTTGGCCAGGGTCGGCGACAGGGCCTTGCGGACCGCGGCGCTGTTCTTGGACGGGTCGATGAAGTTGTACGAACCGTCGGCGATCACCTTGATCAGGTTGTCGTAGCTGACGAAGCCGTTCTGGGCGCTTTCCAGCCAGCCGTGAGCGAGCACCAGGTTGGCCTGGTAGTCCCAGTCATGGGTGTTGCCCTTCACGCCGGCGACCATGCGGGCCATGCGGTTGGTGAACTCGGCGTCGGCCGGCAGGTCGCTGAAGCGGTACTTGATCAGGGCGTACTGACCGGCCGCCGCGAACGGGTTGTTCGGGTTCAGGGAGCCGTCGGTCAGGGTGATCGGCAGGACGATGTTGCTCAGGTTATGCGGCGTGCTGGACGAGATGTTGACCGGGGTGCCGGTCACCGAGGTCTTGCTCTGCACGAAGCTGCCCGACAGGTAGGCCTCGATGTTGTCGTTCGGCTTGATCGTGAAGCGACCGTAGGTGGCGATGCGCTCCTGCTTGGGCTGAATGTCGCCGAAGGTGGCGATGTTCTGGGCGCAGTAGCTGCCGATCGACTGGCCGGTGTCGTCGTCCAGGCGCGGGTCCTGGGTCAGCGGGGCGTCGGGGGCGCAGCTGCGCAGCGGACGCCACTCGTTGCCCACGCCGCCGATGGCCTGGCCGCTGGCCAGGTTGCCGGCTTCGGTCAGGATGGCCGGCTTGACGTTGCCGTAGAAGGTGCTGCCGCCGGCCTGCGGGTTGTTGTTCTGGCCGCCGGGGATCGAGGTCAGGTCGTTGGTGTTGAACGGGAAGCCGCGCTGGTCGATGCGGATGCGCTTGTCCAGCTGGTACTCGAAGTCGCCGTACAGGTTGTACTTGTCGGTATCCAGGTCGCCGTAGCCGAAGTCGGCGTTGAAGCGGTACTGGTCGCCGCCGCCGTGCTGGCTGGCGCCGATCGAGGCGTCGGCGCTCATGCCCTGGTAGTTGGTCTTCATGATGATGTTGACCACGCCGCCGATGGCGTCGGCGCCGTACAGCGACGAGGCGCCGTCCTTCAGGGTCTCGATGCGCTCGACCGCGTTGAACGGGATCGAGTTGAGGTCGACGAACGCCTTCTGGCCGTCGTCGGCCAGCGGGTAGTTGGCGTTGCGCAGGCCGTCGATCATGACCAGGGTCGAGTTGACCGACAGGCCGCGCAGCGACACGCCGGTCGAGCCGGCGGCGAAGCCGTTGCCGAAGGCGGCGGGGATCGAACCGGAGTTGTCGGCCGACAGGCTGCGGATGGCGTCGGCGATCGTCGTGATGCCCTGGGCCTTCAGCGCTTCGGTCGTCTGGACGGTGACCGGCGACGGGGTCGCGGTGTCGGTGCGGCGCAGCAGCGAACCGGTGACGACGACGGCTTCGACTTCATTGTCGGCCGGGGCGGTCGCCTGGGCGGCGTCTTGAGCTTGAGCGGCGAAGGCGGCGAAGGTCGCGGCGCCCGCGATCATCGTCGTCGCGAGCAGACGCCCGCGGGTGATGTGCAATTTCATGTCGGTCCCTCCGGGCGCTCCGAGTCCGGTCTCGTCGACCCGCCCGTCCCATCGCCCTGTCAGCTTCAGGTTTCCCGGAAGACCTCCGTCCCCGGTTGCCGTTGGGATAGGAGCCGCCAAAGACGCCCGTCAATCGCGGACGCCGTTATGTAATCAATATGTCGGAGACCTGTCACATCCAAGCAACGGCTGATGCTGGAATGAGGCGAGAATAGGTCTTTTAGGTGTCAGCATGGCAATGAGGTGTAGAAAAAACGCCGATATGTAAGCTTGACTATAGTATCGGGGTTCAAAGAACTTGGTGATCTGAGTCGGAATCCTTGCGGGCCTGTAAGTATTATAACGTTGCTCATCGAAAGTCGATATTCCTAGATCGATTATCGATATGTGTAAGCGCACATTGGGCCGGTTTTCAGGGTTTTTCGGGGCGTCGAGAAAGCGTGCGGACCCGTAACCCAGGAACCCGCCGCAAGCCGGGCCGTTGGCTGGAGGTCATTGCTCGGGAGGCTTCGCCGTGAACTCGAACGCCACCTACGGCCGGGCGTTGGCCCGAGCCTTCGGCGGCGCGCTGCTCTTCGCGTTTCCGCTGCTGATGACCATGGAGATGTGGTCGCTGGGCGTGACCATCGAGCGCGTCAAGCTGCTGGTCTTCTTGCTGACGACCCTGCCGATGCTGCTGGGCCTGTCGTACTACGCGGGCTTCGAGCCGACCTTTCAGCTCAAGGATGAACTGCTGGACGCCCTGGCCGCCTTCGCGGTCGGCTTCCTGCTGTCGGCGGGGCTATTGGCCCTGTTCGGCGTGCTGCGGTTCGACGACCTGCTGTCGCAGGACGCCCTCGGCAAGATCGCCCTCTGCGCCGCGCCCGCGGCCATCGGGGCCCTGCTGGCCGGCAAGCAGTTCGGCGAGCGCGCTCTGGGTCAACAGGAGAAGGCCGCCGCGGGGCCGCTGGGCGAACTGTTCCTGATGGCGGTGGGCGCGATGTTCCTGGCGTTCAACGTCGCGCCCACCGAGGAGATGATCCTGATCGCCTACCAGATCGGTCCGGTGCGGGCCCTGCTGCTGGCGGTGCTGTCCATCAGCCTGCTGCACCTGTTCGTCTACGGCCTGGGCTTCGCGGGCGAGACCCGGCGGCGCGAGGCCGGCAGCCTGTTGCGCACCTTCGTTTCCTTCACCGCCCCCGGCTACGGCGTGGCGCTGCTGATCAGCCTGTACCTGCTGTGGGTGTTCGGCCGCACCGACGGCGTCGCGCCGCACGAGATCGCCACCATGACCATCGTCCTCGGTTTCCCCGCCGCCCTGGGCGCCGCCACCGCCAGGCTCGTCGTCTGATGGCCCSGGCGCGCAAGACCCCGACCCGATCCACGGCCGCCAAGGCGCCGCCGGCCGGCCACATTCCGCCGCTGGAATGGGCGTCCGCCGCCGTGGGCCTGGTGCTGGCCGTCTCGGTGGTGGGGCTGACCGCCTGGGACGTGGTGTTCGGCGTGGCCTCGCCGCCGTCCATCGAGGTGCGGCTGGTCGCGGTCCACCCCTCGCCCTACGGCTTCCTGGCCCAGGTGGAAGCCATCAACCACGGCGGCCAGCCCGTCGCCCAGGTGGTGATCGAGGGGGTGTTGGGCGAGGACCCAGAGGCCGAAACAGCCACCGCCACCTTCGACTACATCCCGGAGCAATCGTCGGCCAAGGGCGGTCTGATCTTCGAGGACGACCCGCGCGCCGGCCCCCTGAAGTTGCGGGCCAAGGGCTTCATCGACGCCTCGTGAGGGGCTGAAGTTCGGCTCTCGTCGGACGTCTGAGGATGCGCGCTTCTCCTCACCCGTGAAACGGGGGAGGTGGCTCGGCGCGCAGCGGCGAGACGGAGGGGGCGTCGTGCGGTGGGCGGACGCCCCCTCCGTCACGATGCGTATCCGCATCGCGCCACCTCCCCCGCTGCGCGGGTGAGGAGAGGCTGGCGCACTCCGCTCGCTTCTGGGTCGATGCGTCGATCCCTAATACGGCAACTGCTCCGGCGCCGGGGCCGGCGCGGCGACCGGGGCCTCCGGAGCGACGACGACCGGCTCCAGTTCCGAGGCCGTGCGGGCGAACTCGGCGCCGAGGGTCTCGTAGAAGCCGTTGCGGGGATCGGGCGTGGACAGCGGCTCCGGGTCGGGCAGCAGCCAGGGAAAGTCGCGCACCGCCAGCCCCTCGTGGGCGGCCAGCATGTAGCGCCGCCAGATGCTGGCCGGAATGTCGCCGCCGACCACCTTGTTCATCGGCTTGTCGTCGTCGTTGCCCACCCAGACGCCGGTGACGTAGTCGGGGGTGAAGCCCACGAACCAGGCGTCGCGCCAGTTCTGGCTGGTGCCGGTCTTGCCCGCCGCCGGCCAGCCGAACGCCGCCCGCTTGGCGGTGCCGACCTCGACGACCTTCTTCATCATCTTGACCATCATGCTGGCCTTGCTGATGTCGTAGACGCTGGGCGCCGTGGCGGGGACGGTGTGGGTGAAGATCGGCTGGCCGCCCTGGGTGGCGATGCTCTCGATCACATAGGGCTCGATCCGCACGCCGCCCTGCTGGAACACCTGGAAGCCCGAGGTCATCTGCAGCAGGTTCACCTCATAGGCCCCCAGCGCCACCGACAGGTCGGGGTTGGAGGGCAGGCTGGTGATTCCGAACCGCCGGGCCAGGTCGCCGATCGCCGGACCGCCGGCCTCCTGGGCCAGCTTGACGGCGATGGTGTTGATCGAATTGACCAGGGCGTCCTGCACGGTCATCGGGCCGCGATAGCCGCCGGCGTAGTTCTCGGGCTTCCAGTCGCCGAACCGCACGGGGCCGTCCACGCGGATGTCGGTGGGCAGTACGCCCTTCTCCAGGGCGGCGGCGTAGACGAACGGCTTGAAGGTGGAGCCCGGCTGGCGGCGGGCCTGGACGGCGCGGTTGAACGGGCTTTCGATGTAGTCGGTGCCGCCCACCATGGCCCGCACGGCCCCGTCGGCCGACAGCGACAGCAGGGCCGCCTGGCGGGCCCCGGCGTTCTCGCCGCCGATGGCGATGGCCTGGCGGACGGTCTCGACGCCCACGTGCTGCAGGCGCGGGTCGATGGTCAGCCGCACCACCAGGTCGGGAGCGTTCTGGCCGGCGATGCGCACGGCCTCGTTGGTGGCGTAGTCCAGCACCCAGCCGTAGTCGCCCTCGTCCTGGATGGCCAAGGGCGACAGCCTTGGGGTGTCGTCCAGGGCCCGGCTCTCCTGCTCGGCGGTGATCCAGCCCTCCTTGCGCATATTGGCCAGGACCAGGCGCGAGCGGGCCAGGGCGCCGGACATGTCGCGGGTCAGGGCCAGGCGCGAGGGGGCCTTGGGCAGGCTGGCCAGCAGGGCGGCCTCCGACAAGGTCAGCTGGCTGGCCGGCTTGCCGAAATAGGTGCGGCTGGCGCCGTCGACGCCGAAGGTGTTGGCCCCGAAGAACACCCGGTTCAGATACAGCTCCAGCACCTCGTCCTTGGTCAGGATCCGCTCCAGCCGGTGGGCCATCAGCATTTCCTGCAGCTTGCGCCGGACCGTGCGGTCGGGCGTCAGGAACAGGCCTTTGGCCAGTTGCTGGCTCAGGGTCGAGGCGCCCTGCACGGTGCGGCCGGCCCGATGGTTGACGTAAGCCGCGCGGGCGATGCCATAGGGGTCGATGGCCCCGTGCTTGTAGAAGCGCTTGTCCTCGGCCGCCAGGAAGGCCAGCGGCAGGTAGTTTGGCACGCCGGCCAGGGTGATCCGCTGGCCGTAGCGCGGACCGCGGGTGGCGATCACCTGGCCGTTGCGGTCCTCGAACCGGATGCCCGGCGCGCGGTTCACGGCGAACAGCGACTCGCGCGTGGGCAGGGCGGGGGTGTCGCGCAGGTACTTCCACCAGACATAACCGGCGCCCGAGGCGGCGGTGACCAGGCCCAGCAGCACGACCACGGCCAGGGTCCACCAGATCCAGCGGCCGCGCCTGGCCTTGGCGTGCTTCAAATCCGCGCGGAAGGGCTCTTCCGGTTCGGGCCCGCGGGGCGGCTGCGGCGGGGGCGGCGAGGGCGGAACGGAGCCGAATTCCGGCGGCCGCGCGGGCTCCTGGCCCGCCGACTTGTCCTCGAAGCGGTAGGGCGGCAGCGTCCAGTCGTTCAAGTCGGCCCCACGGTGACGTTTGGTCTCAGCGTAAATTGGGTTTAGGACGCCGCGATGATGGCGCGCAAACCTTTCTGGGAGACGAAGTCCCTAAACCAGATGACCGTCCCCGAGTGGGAGAGTCTATGCGACGGCTGCGGCCTTTGCTGCCTGGTTCGCTTCGAAGACGAAGACACCGGCGAGATCATCCCCACCCGGGTGCATTGCCAGCTGTTCGACGAGCACCGCTGCACCTGCAAGGACTATCCCAACCGCCGCAAGACCGTGCCCGACTGCATCAAGCTGACGCCGCACAATATCGAGACCCTGGAGTGGATGCCGCCGTCCTGCGCCTATCGCCGGCTGCACGAGGGCAAGACCCTGCCCGACTGGCATCCGCTGATCACCGGCGACCCGGAAAGCGTGCACAAGGCCGGCATCTCGGTGCGCGACCAGACCGTGTCGGAGCTGTCGTTCACCGACCCCGAGGACGCCCTCGACTTCGTGGCCACCGACCTGATGTACGACAAGGGCGACGAGGTCTACGACCCCGAGGACTGAAGGCCTGACGCCCCCTCCGTCACGAGGCTGCGCCTCGCGCCACCTCCCCCGCTTCGCGGGTGAGGAGAAGCCGGCCTCTCCATCTCCTCACCCGTGAAACGGGGGAGGTGGCATGGCGCGGATACGCGACATGACGGAGGGGGCGTCCGGCCGTCCCTCCATCGCCCGCCTGAGTAGCTTCCCCTCCAAACCCAGGGTTTGCGCCGATAGACACCTCAGGGCCTTCGCCGGATCGTCGCGACGGATCAGGATCCGGAGCCCAACAATGGACAGACGTCATTTCGCCGCCCTGGCGCTCACCAGCTTCGCGATGGCGGCCGCCGCCGAACCCGCGCTGGCGGCCAAGCCGCCGGCCGAGTGGGACGGGCTGGTCAAGGTCAAGGCCAAGAAGTTCGAGCTGGTCTATCTGCGGCCCGGCGCCGACTTCCGCGGCTACACCAAGGTGATCCTCGACCCGACCGATATCGCCTTCGAGAAGAACTGGCAGCGCGACTACAACAATTCCTCGGCGAGCTCGTCGCTGCGGGTGTCCGACAGGGACGTCGCCCGCATGGCCGACGAGGGCCGCAAGGGCGCCGGCGAAATCCTGCAGAAGGCCTACACGGCCGGCGGGTATCCCGTGGTCACCGACCCGGCGGCCGACGTCCTGCGGGTGCGCACGGCCCTGATCGACATCACCGTCACCTCGCCCGACACCGACAGCCCCGGGATCGTGCGCAGCTACAGCCGCGACGCCGGCGGCGCCACCCTGGTGGTCGAGGCGCGGGACTCGCTGACCGGCTCCCTGCTGGGGCGGGCGGTCGACAGCCGCACGATCGACGACTTCACCATGGAGTGGCGCAACCGGGTCACCAACCGCCAGGACTTYAGCCGCCAGATCGAGACCTGGGCCAAGAACAGCGTCAAGGGCCTGGACGAGCTGAAGGCCCTGTCGCCGATCGCGGGCTAGGGTTATCGGGGTCGGCGCCTTTGGGACGGCTCGTCCACTCTCAGAACCATCCCTTCAACCGTCATTCCCGCCCTTGTGAAAGAGATCACGCCCGAGCGCCCATGGCGGCGGCCCTCAGTCGCCCGGACCGCGCTTGCCCGACAGCAGGGCGTAGATCGCCATGGCGTGCCCATGGCCCAGCCCCAGCTGGCCCTTGCCCCAGTCCACGACCTGGCCGGCCTTCACGCCGGGCTTCAGCACCCCGCCGTCCGACAGTCCGACCGCGTCGGCCGCGGCCTTCAGGCCCTGGGCGTCGAGGCCGGTCTTGGCCTGGATGGWGTCGAGATAGGCTTGGAAGGACATGGGGAGCTCCGTCGGGGGTGTGTTGGGCCTAGGACGGTTCGGGATCGTGAGAACCGACAGGCGAGGATGTTTCCCGCCTTGCGCCCTCCGCGCCTGTCCGCCTCAGCGGACAGGCCGCGCCTTAAGACCTTGGCGGATCGGAGCTCTGGCGTCTGACCGAGTCAAGGAC
>NZ_JBFTZS010000169.1:0-9072 GCF_056406675.1 Caulobacter sp. P1_B12_2
CTGCTGGACCCCACGGGACTGGCCCCGATCGCCGGCCTGGTCCGCATCGCCTACGGCCGCGACGCCGCGGACGTGGCGTTTCTGACGATCTTCGGGAAGGCCACGATGGTCAGCCAGAGCGTGACGGTGGAGAGGGCCTGATCCCTCTCCCCTTGCGGAAGAAGGATCACACCGCTTTCTTCCGCCGCGCCTTCGGCTTCTTCTTGAAGAACCGCTCGAACAGCACGAAGGCCGCCGGCAGGGTCAGCAGGAACGACAGCAGTCCCGCCCCGCCCTTGGCGATCAGCACCGTGGCCTTGGGGACGCCGTAGATCGTGAACACCTTCACCGGCAGCAGGATCTGAGGGTCTGAGCCTTGGGCCTGGCCGTTGGCCGAGATCGGGATCGCCTTGAAGGTGGCGGGGCTGACATTGAACCGCACCAGCAGCACATGGTCGCCCTCGTCCTTGGGCGAGACGATCCACTTCACCCGCTCGACGCCGGTGGCGGCGATGCGCTGGACGTCGAACTCGTGGGTCGGCGCCGGGGTCAGGGCCAGGTCCGCGCCGCTGAGCTCCACCTTCATGCCGGCCGGCGGCTGGACCGAGCCGTAGCCGTAGGCGTCGCCAGGATCGCTCTTGGCCTCGCCGGTCTTCCAGTGGACGTCGCCAGTCGTGTACTCGGCCTCCAGCACCCCTTCCTCGTTCTCGCGGATCGTGCGGGGGTACTTGATGTTCAGCCAGCCGATGGCCGTCCCGCTGGGATCACGGACGACGAAGCGCGACGCGGCGGCTGGGGCGGGCGGCGGCGGGGGGCGGACCGCGCGGGTGTCGATCAGCCTCGGCGCGACAACGGCGACGACCACCGCCGCCAGAAGCCAGATGAACCAGGTACGCTTCAGCCGCTCGAACATGACGCTTCCCTACGGACGAGCGCGCGAAGGGCGAACGGTCGGCTCACAACCGACAGCCGCTTTGGACGGACTCATTCTCGTTGGGATTGATAATGGCGAGGAACTCTCGCGAATCCAAGGATTAGGTCCTCCCGTGTGGGGAGGACCTAGCCCGACCTAGAACGGCAGGATGTTGCGCTGGCGGCTATAGGCCAGGTAGCCGACATTGGCGCCCAGGCGCAGGCCGACGCCGGCGCGGATCGGGGCCAGGGTGATGGTGTCGGCGCGCTGATAGTTCACGCCCAGGCCGCCGACCAGATAGGCCGTGCCCTCGACGCCCGGGAAGCGGCGGAAGATGGCGTCCGGGTACTGCAGGTTATAGCAGAGGGTGAAGACCCGGCTGGCGTTGCCGCCCCAGTCCCAGCCCACCGAGGGCCCCTGCCAGAACGTTTCCTGGGTGTCGCGGCCCTTCATGTACAGCAGGCCCCGGCCGTAGCGCAGGCCCACGCCGATCGCGCCCGAGCCCTCTTCGCCGGCGATGTAGCCGGTGGGCTGGCCGTTGTCGCGGAAGGCGCGCTCGATCACCGCCCCGATGCTCTCGGCGGTGACGCCCAGGAAATCCGAGCCGCTGCGGATCATCTCGTCGGCCGAATAGGTCTGGGCGCGGCCGGTGTCGTACTGCGACTGGCGCGGCGGGTCGCCCGGACGCTCCTGGGCCGTGCTGGCGCAGCCGCCGAGGCCGGCGGTGGCGATGCCCGAAAGGATCAGCTTGCGGCGGTCCATGTGTTCTCTCGCGATTCCAACAGCCAAGACTGTCTCAACCCTTTGAGTCGGGTTTGCGGCTTGAAGCTTAACGGCGAGTTAACCATGAGGGGTTCGGGACGGCGCCGGATGATCGACGCTCGCGAAAGCCCGCAAATATGCTAGACGCACGCCCATGACTTCGACGCCTCTGAACCTGATCCGCAACTTCTCCATCGTGGCCCACATCGACCACGGCAAGAGCACCCTGTCCGACCGCCTGATCCAGGAGACCGGCGGCCTCACCGCGCGTGAGATGACCGCCCAGGTCCTGGACAACATGGACATCGAGAAGGAACGCGGGATCACCATCAAGGCCCAGACCGTGCGTCTGGACTACAAGGCCGACGACGGCCAGACCTATGTCCTGAACCTGATGGACACCCCCGGCCACGTCGACTTCGCCTACGAGGTCAGCCGCAGCCTGGCCGCTTGCGAGGGCTCGATCCTGGTCGTCGACGCCAGCCAGGGCGTGGAAGCCCAGACCCTGGCCAACGTCTATTCGGCCATCGACAACAACCACGAGATCGTCCCGGTCCTCAACAAGATCGACCTGCCGGCCGCCGAGCCCGAGCGCGTGCGCGCCCAGATCGAGGACCTGATCGGCCTCGACGCCAGCGACGCCGTCCTGGCCAGCGCCAAGTCCGGCCTCGGCATCCACGACGTGCTGGAAGCCATCGTCACCCGCCTGCCGCCGCCCAAGGGCGACGAGAACGCGCCGCTGAAGGCCCTGCTGGTCGACGCCTGGTACGACGCCTATCTGGGCGTCGTCGTTCTGGTCCGCGTCTTCGACGGCCGCCTGCGGGCCGGCCAGAAGATCAAGATGATGCAGCACGGCTCGACCCACCTGGTCGACCGCGTCGGCGTCTTCAAGCCCAAGAACACCCCCGTCGAGAGCCTCGGCCCCGGCGAGATCGGCTTCTTCACCGCCCAGATCAAGGAAGTGGCCGACGCCGCCGTCGGCGACACCCTGACCGACGAGAAGAAGCCCACCGAAAAGGCGCTGCCGGGCTTCAAGGAGGTCCAGCCGGTCGTCTTCTGCGGCCTGTTCCCGGTCGACGCCGCCGACTTCGAAGACCTGCGCGCCGCCGTCGGCAAGCTGCGCCTCAACGACGGCAGCTTCACCTACGAGATGGAATCCAGCGCCGCCCTCGGCTTCGGCTTCCGCTGCGGCTTCCTCGGCCTGCTGCATCTGGAAATCATCCAGGAGCGCCTGAGCCGCGAGTTCGACCTGGACCTGATCGCGACCGCCCCCTCGGTGG
The DNA here is from genome assembly GCF_056406675.1 of Caulobacter sp. P1_B12_2. Lineage (NCBI taxonomy): Bacteria > Pseudomonadati > Pseudomonadota > Alphaproteobacteria > Caulobacterales > Caulobacteraceae > Caulobacter > Caulobacter sp. P1_B12_2. The sequence continues at coordinate 2,935 of NZ_JBFTZS010000169.1, forward strand.
TCTACAAAATCCACATGCGCGACGGCACGGAGATCGAGCTCCACAACCCCGCCGACCTGCCCGACCCGATGCACATCGAGAGCATCAGCGAGCCCTGGATCAAGGCCACGATCTTCACCCCCGACGAGTATCTGGGCGGCGTGATCAAGCTCTGCCAGGACCGTCGCGGCGCCCAGCGCGAGCTGTCCTATGTCGGCAACCGCGCCATGGTGATCTACGACCTGCCCCTGAACGAGGTGGTCTTCGACTTCTACGATCGCCTGAAGTCGATCTCCAAGGGCTACGCCTCGTTCGACTACCAGGTCGAGGACTACAAGCCGGGCGACCTGGTCAAGATGTCGATCCTGGTCAACGCCGAGCCGGTCGACGCCCTGTCGATGCTGGTCCACCGCGACCGCGCCGAAAGCCGCGGCCGGGGCATGTGCGAGAAGATGAAGGAGCTCATCCCGCAGCACATGTTCGTCATCCCCATCCAGGCGGCGATCGGCGGCAAGATCATCGCCCGCGAAACCGTCCGCGCCCTGCGCAAGGACGTCACCGCCAAGTGCTACGGCGGCGACGCCTCGCGCAAACGCAAGCTGCTGGACAAGCAGAAGGCCGGCAAGAAGCGCATGCGCCAGTTCGGCAAGGTCGAGATCCCGCAGGAAGCGTTCATCGCGGCGCTGAAGATGGACGGGGATTGATCTGAAGGGAGCTGAGTAGCGCCATGCTGCGCCTCTCGAACCTGGCGCTGCCGCTGGGGCATCCGCTCGAAGACCTGGGCCCGGCCATCTGCGCGCGCCTGGGCATCCCCGCCGACGACCTGGTCACCCACACCATCGCCCGCCGCGCTCATGACGCGCGGAAGAAGGCGGCGATCCTGATGGTCTATACGGTGGACGTCGCCCTGCGCGACGAAGCCGCCGTGCTGGCGCGGTTCGCGGGCGACAGCCAACTCAGGCCGACGCCCGACACCGACTATCGCCTGGTCGCCCAGGCGCCCAAGGACTTCACCCGCCCCGTGGTCATCGGCGCCGGGCCCTGCGGCCTGTTCGCCGGGCTGATCCTGGCCCAGATGGGCTTCAAGCCGATCATCCTGGATCGGGGCAAGGTGGTGCGCGAGCGGACCCAGGACACCTGGGGCCTGTGGCGGCGCGGCGAGCTGAACCCGGAGTCMAACGTCCAGTTCGGCGAGGGCGGCGCGGGCACCTTCTCGGACGGCAAGCTTTACAGCCAGGTCAAGGATCCCCGCCACCTGGGCCGCAAGGTGCTGACCGAATTCGTCAAGGCCGGCGCCCCCGAGGAGATCCTGACCGAGGCCCACCCGCACATCGGCACCTTCCGCCTGGTGACGATGGTCGAGAGCATGCGAGAGGCCATCGAGGCCCTGGGCGGCGAATATCGCTGGCAACACCGGGTCGACGACTTCGACATCGAGACCGCCGCCGACGGGCAGCGCAAGCTGAAGGGCCTGCGGCTGTCGACCGGCGACTATCTGGCGGCCGAGCACGTGGTGCTGGCCGTCGGCCACAGCGCCCGCGACACCTTCCAGACCCTGTACGACCGGGGCGTCCACATCGAGGCCAAGCCGTTCTCGATCGGGGTGCGGATCGAGCATCCGCAGTCGTGGATGGACAAGGCGCGGTTCGGGGCCTGCGCCGGCCATCCGGACCTGGGCGCGGCCGACTACAGCCTGGTCCACCACTGCGCCAACGGTCGGGCGGTCTACAGCTTCTGCATGTGCCCAGGCGGCACGGTGGTGGCCGCGACCTCCGAGCCCGGCCGCGTCGTGACCAACGGCATGAGCCAGTATTCGCGCAACGAGCGCAACGCCAACTCCGGCTTCGTGGTCGGCATCGACCCGGAGCGCGACTATCCGGGCCACCCGCTGGCCGGCATCGAATTCCAGCGCAAGTGGGAGTCCCTGGCCTACACCGCCGGCGGTTCGACCTACGCCGCCCCGGCCCAGAAGGTCGGCGACTTCCTGGCCGGCCGACCGTCGGAAGCCCTGGGCGAGGTCCAGCCGTCCTACAAGCCGGGGATCAAGATGACCGACCTGGCCGAATGCCTGCCGGCCTTCGTGCTGGAGGCCATGCGCGAGGCCCTGCCAGTGTTCGGCCGCCAGATCGCCGGCTACGACCATCCCGACGTGCTGCTGACGGGCGTTGAGACCCGCACCTCCTCGCCGATCCGCATCACGCGCGGCAAGGACCTCCAGAGCCTCAACACCGCCGGCCTGTTCCCGGCCGGCGAAGGCGCGGGCTACGCCGGCGGCATCCTCTCGGCGGCCATCGACGGCATCAAGATCGCCGAGGCGGTGGCGGCGGCCTATGTAGGCCGGGATCAGGATCTGAAGGCCGGGTGATCGAGAACAATGCCGCATAACTGGGACGAGACCTGGCGTTGGTTGCTGGCGCTGGGTGGCATCATCGGGATCTATCGCCTGGCGGTGTTCCTGAACGACCGGACGCGCGGCGCGACGTCGCGCTCGCGGCATCCCACGACCTGGAGGCACTGGTTCACGCTGCCGCTGACGCCGTTCTGGCCCTTTATCTGGGTGGGCAGCATCACGCTTTGGGTCGCCGGCGCCCTCGCCTTCTGGATCCTGCGCAAGGCCTGGCCGCCGATCGCCGTGCGCGAGGCGCCCGTCCTGGCGAGCGACGACCAGGTACAACGCAAGACGGTCGGCGCGATCGCCTATCCGTTCTGGGCCTGCTTGCGTCGCCAGACGGGCTGGGTGCGCGTGGACGTCGCGATCACGCCCGACGGCGCCTACCGCGGACACCAGATCATCGACGCTTCCCCGCCGGCCGTCTTCGACCGCGCCGTGGCAGGGGCCCTGGCGCAGACGACCTACGAAACCATCGACGCCAGCCCCTTGCCTGATCGGTTCGAGACGCTCTACCGGTTCACACCGCCGCCGCCACGGCCGCCCCCCGGCCAAACCGCCGCCGTCGCATCGCAGGCCAACGCCTAGGAGTCTCCCATGCTCAAGGTCCTCGGCCGCACCTCCTCGCTGAACGTCCGCAAGGTGCTTTGGACCTGTGATGAGCTGGGCCTGGCCTATGAGCGCGAGGACTGGGGGACGGGTTTCGCCTCGACGAAATCGCCCGAGTTCCTGGCGCTCAATCCCAACGGCCTCGTGCCGGTGCTGATCGACGAGCAAGGGGCGCTCTACGAGAGCAACACCATCTGCCGCTACCTGGCCGCCCGCTTCGGCCACGGCCACCTGCTGCCGGTCGAGCCCCGCCCCCGCGCCGTGGTCGAGCAGTGGATGGACTGGCAGGCCACCGACCTCAACCCGACCTGGGGCTACGCCTTCCTGGCCCTAGGCCGCCCGACGCCGGGCTATGACGACCCCGCCAGGATCGCCGCCAGCGTCGAGGCCTGGAACAAGGCCATGGCCATCCTCGACCAGCGCCTGGCCGACACCGGAGCCCACGCCGCCGGCCACGACTTCACCCTGGCCGACGTGGTGCTGGGCGTGTCGGTGCACAGGTGGATGCGGACGCCGATGGCGCGGGCGGACCTGCCGGCGGTCGAGGCGTACTACAAGCTGCTGAAGGCGCGCCCGGAGTTCGGGAGGTGGGCGCTGGATGAAGTTCCCTAGCCTTCTTTCCGCTCATCCCGGCGAATGCCGGGACCCAGATGGAATGGCTTTGAGGCTGACGCCAAAAGCGCTGAGCTTTTCCAACCCACCACACCGCCAAGGGATCTGGGTCCCGGCATTCGCCGGGATGAGCGATCTTAAAATCAGCTCGCGATCTTACGCGTCTTGGCGAACGGGCTGAGACCCAGCCAGGACTGCATGTTCGACGCCAGTTCCGCGTCGCCGGTCAGCAGCATCCGCCCGCTGTCCAGGGCCGCGCGGACGGTGTCCAGGCCCATCCAGATGGCGGTCATGGTCCGCAGGTCGCTGGCGACATAGAGGTCGACGTCGAAGCCGGGATCGACCGAGCACAGGTCGACCGGGGCGCCGGCCCTGCTCGCGTGGGGGCCCGCGTCGGGCTCGACGATCAGCCACCAGGAGCGATCGACGGCGGCCTGCTCGGCGTAGAGGAACTGGATGACGCTGCGCCGCCGGGGCATCGGCTCCAGGTCGAGGTTTCGGCGCATGTCCCACATCAGCAGGGAGGCGTCGAGGTGCTGCAGCGACAGCTCGGTGGTCACCCACCGCTGGCCCCAGCGGCCCATGGCCTCGACCATGGTCTCCACTTCGCGACCGGCCGGGGTCAGGTGATATTCGAGCACCCCGCTGTCGCGGCCGGCGACGCGGCGCACCACCCCGGCGTCTTCCAGGTCGCGCAGGCGCTGGACCAGCAGGGCCGGCGACATCCGCGGCACGCCGCGCCGCAGGTCGTTGAACCGGGTCGAGCCGGCGACCATCTCGCGCAACAGCACCACGGTCCATCGCGTGCACAGCACCTCGGCCGCCATCGCGACGGGACAAAACTGGCCATAGCTGCGCTGAGACATCGTCCCCTCTCCGAATGACAGAACGATGTTAGATTAATCCCGCCGGGCCGGTCGGACTAGTTCAGTGACTGTACCGGCCAGGTTCAGTTGCTGAACTAGCTGGCGGAGCGGCGTCTTGGGCAAGGTCACGGAACCGGCGGAGTCTGTCTCCGCCTCCGACAAGAAGGTTCATGACATGCCGCTCGACACCGCCATTCCCGAAGCCGCCGCCCCCGTCGCTGACAGGATCGACTGGCTGGCTCGCGCGGAGGCCCTGGCCGAAACCATCGCCGCCCAGGCCGCCGCCCACGACGCCGACGACAGCTTCGTGGCCGACGCCTACGCCCAGCTGAAGGCCGGGGGCTTCTTCAAGGCCCTGGTCCCCGTCGAGTTCGGCGGCGGCGGGGCCGAGGTGACCGAGATCTGTCAGGTGATCCGCCGGCTGGGCGCGGCCTGCGGCTCGACCGCCCTGGCCTTCGCCATGCACAGCCACCTGGTGGCGGTCGCCGCCTGGCGCTGGCGCAAGCAGCGCGCGCCGACCGAAGGGCTGCTCAAGCGGGTCGCGGCCGAGGACCTGGTGCTGGTGTCCAGCGGCGGGTCGGACTGGCTGGCCAGCGGCGGCCAGGCGGTCAAGGTCGAGGGCGGGTTCAGGATCACGGCCCGCAAGGCGTTCTCCAGCGGCTGCCTGGCCGGCGACCTGCTGTCGACCAGCGCCGTCTGGAATGATCCCGAGAGCGGCCCGACGGTGCTGCACTTCGCCGTGCCGCTGAAGGGGCCGGGCGTCGAGATCGCCCCGACCTGGCGCACCTTGGGCATGCGCGGCACCGGCTCGCACGACGTGGTCCTGACCGAGGTGTTCGTGCCCGAGGCGGCGATCTCGGGCCGGCGGCCCAGCGGTCCGTGGCACCCGCTGTTCCACATCATCGGCATGATCGCCTTCGCCCTGATCTATTCGGCCTATCTGGGCGTGGCCGAGGGGGCGCGGGCCCGGGCGCTGGAGATCACGCGTCGCAAGAGCCCGGACCCGCACGTGGCCGAGCTGGTCGGGTCGATCGAGAACGCCTTCGCCGGCGCCGAGATGGCGTGGGAACGGATGGTCGACGTCGCCCAGAACGGCGCGCCGGGTCCGCAAACCACCGACCGCGCCATGATCTGCCGCACGCTGCTGGCCCAGGGCGCGATCGCCACGGTCGAGAAGGCCATGGAGGCCGTCGGCGGGGCGTCGTTCTATCGCGACACCGGCCTGGAGCGGGCGTTCCGCGACATCCAGGGCGCGCGCTTCCATCCTCTGCAGGACGCGCCGCAGCGGCGCTATTCGGGCAGGGTGGCGCTGGGCTGGGACATTGACGGCTGAATCGGGGACGGCTGAATCGGCGACGGCTGAAGCGGAGACGCCTGATCGGGGGATGGCGGGATCGCGGGCTGGGCCCGCACCCGGAACACCCGAGCCTCGCGCGCCACGTCGTACAGGCGATAGACGATGAACGCCCCCGGCTGGGCCTCGCGGAGCGCTTCCTCCGCGGGGGTCAGCCGGAACGGCGTGGCCGGGCCGCCGGTGGTGGTCTTGACGGCGATGCGCCGCGCCGCGCCGGTGCGGCTGAAGCTTACCAGGTCGCAGCCCTCGTCATCGGGCGGCAGGGCCAGGCGGATCTGGGCGGCCAGGTCCTCGCGCCCGCGCTCTTCCAGCCGGCGCTGCTCGTAGAC
>NZ_JBFTZS010000170.1:0-9016 GCF_056406675.1 Caulobacter sp. P1_B12_2
GTGCTGGCCACCGGCGGCGGAGCCTTCGTCAACGCCGAGACCCGCGCCCTGATCAAGTCCAAGGCCGTCGCCGTCTGGCTGAAGGCCGACCTGGAGCTGCTGGCCCGCCGCGTGGGCCGCAAGGACGGCCGGCCGCTGCTGAAGGGCCGCGACCCGATGGACGTGCTGCGCGAGCACGCCACCCTGCGCTACCCCGCCTATGGCGAGGCCCATCTGACGGTCGAGACCGGCGACACCGCCCACGGCGTGGCGGTCGACGCCGTGATCCAGGCCCTGACGAGCCATCTGGCGCCGTCCGACGACGAGACCCCCTCCGAAAGCGAGTCCAAGTGATCACCACCATCCCCGTGGGCCTGGGCGCGCGCGCCTATGACGTGGTCGTCGGCACGGGCCTGATCGACCGGGCGGGCGAGCACATCGCGCCGCTGCTGAAGCGCAAGCGGGTGGCCGTCGTCACCGACACCATCGTCGGCGAGCATCACGGCGAGCGGCTGGCCAATGCCCTGGAGCATGCCGGCGTCGCCACCGACGTGATCCTGGTCCCGCCCGGCGAAGAGACCAAGAGCTTCGAGGGCCTGGCCGACCTGAGCGACCGTCTGCTGGCCCTGGGCCTGGAGCGCGGCGACATGGTCATCGCGTTCGGCGGCGGGGTGGTCGGCGACCTGACCGGCTTCGCGGCGTCGATCTACAAGCGCGGCATCGACTTCATCCAGATCCCCACCACCCTGCTGGCCCAGGTGGATTCGTCCGTAGGCGGAAAGACCGCCATCGACACCCCGCGCGGCAAGAACCTGATCGGCGCCTTCCACCAGCCGCGCCTGGTCTTGGCCGACCTCGACATCCTGGCCACCCTGCCCGCTCGCGAACTGGCCTGCGGCTATGCCGAGATCATCAAGTACGGCCTGCTGGGCGACTTCGCCTTCTTCGAATGGCTGGAGTCCAACGTCCACGCCATTCTGGAGCGCGACACCACCGCCCTGGTCCGCGCCGTCGGCCGCTCGGTGGAGATGAAGGCCGAGATCGTCGCCGAGGACGAGAGGGAGGCCGGCCGCCGCGCCCTGCTGAACCTGGGTCACACCTTCGGCCACGCGGTCGAGGGCGAGATGGGCTTCGGCGACGCGCTCAAGCACGGCGAAGCCGTGGGCCTGGGCATGGCGCAAGCCTTCCGCTTCTCGGTCCGCCAGGGCCTGTGCCCCAGCCAGGACGCCGTCCGCGCCGAGGCCGCGATCAAGGCCGCCGGCCTGCCGACCAAGTTGTCGGACATCCGCCCCGAGCCGTTCAGCGCCGACGCCCTGATCGCCCACAGCGCCCAGGACAAGAAGGCCGAGGGCGGACTGCTGACCTTCATCCTGGTCCGCGGCATCGGCGACGCCTTCGTGGCCAAGGACGTGGACCGCGAGGCGCTGCGGGCGTTCCTGATCGAGGAAGGCGCGGTCTAGGGGCGGAAGCGCGCCAAGACCGACACTGGCTCATGGCGGCGATCTGAACGTCCGAAAGGCGTCGTCAGGCTGGGGGCCGCTCACGACCCATTGCGGACGCTCGGACTAGGTAGGTAGGCTGTCGCCATGGACACCCCGACCTCCGGTTACGTTTACATCGCGTCCAGCGAGGGACTTGCCAGATCCTATGTAGGGGTCTCAGCGTCGCTCCTCGATATGGATTGGATCGTCAAGTATGGCGTGGACAACCTGGTCTGGTTTGAAGGCCATGGGGATATCGCTCTCGCCCAAGCTCACGCCGACCGGCTGAGCGATATGTCGGAAGATCAGCGACGAAGTTTGATCTTGAAAGGCAATCCTACTCAAGCCGATCTGTCTCCTCGCATCTGGGGCAGCGACGAGGAGGAAGCCTAACGCCGGCTCTCCACCCTTGGCTGACGCTCGAAAGGTCTGGTTGTTGGCGTTCCGGCCGAAGGTCTGGTTTCAGCGCCGACGCCAATTTCCCGTTCCGACCCTAGTCGGACCCAAGCCTCCACAAGCTTGACGTTGAACATCACGCGCGTTCCGCTTAGGTCCGGCAATGATCCGAGATAAGGCGAGCGTGATGGGAAGTGGCGTCCATGGTGCTGGTTGGTGCGTTCTGGTGCTATCCGTCGGTTTGAGCAGTTGCAGTTCGACAACGGAGGATTGGATCCAGGTCACCCAACACCGCGCCGAAATTTGCCGACGTATTGGCGCGAACATCACCGATACCAACCAGCGAATAGCAGAGTATCGCCGGGAAGGTCTTATCGGCCCTCGACTGTCAGTGCTTGACCAACCGGAACTGTTGCCAAAAGGTCAAGTCTATAGAAAGATGATTTCGTCTCTCTCGGATCGAGACTTGGTTCGCGAGATCAATGCAAAATTTAGCCCATCATATACATATGAGTACGCTGAACGCCTTCATCGTCGTGGAAACGATGAGGATGCGTTGCGATTTTCCTATATGGGGAATTTGCCGCTAAGTCCCGCTGCATTTAAGACTGACGGGCGATCTCTATCTTACAAAAATGAATATCTAAAAGAGTATGGTGCATACCCGCCGTCGCAGTGCTTGGCCTACGTATTATGTTCGAGCGAGGGCATTGAAGCGCCGGTATTCTTAGCGGATTGCAAAGATCTGCGAGGCAACTAACGGGGGTAAAGTGGCCCTCCCAAGCGGCTTGCAACGTCCGACAACCACCCTTCTCTGACTCTCGCGATGTCCGCTTTCCGGCCGTCGAACGTCCGATTTCAAGCGGTGACGTGATTTCCCGTCCCGACCCCGAACAGACAATTCAGCCTGTCCGCTCTCGGCGACTTCGGCGGGCATGGTCAGGAGCGGCGCATCCCGTCGCTTCAGGGTAGGCATGACGGCCGAAAGGGGCTCGGCGAATGTCGGCGCGATCTAGGCGACGCCGCCCAGGCTTCGCGTCAGGGCGGCGGCCGACATCGGCCTGGCGAGGCGGTAGGCCTGGCCGGCCCACAGCGGGCTGAAGTCGCCGCGACCGGCCGCTTCCGCGGCGGTTCGCAACGGCGCCAGCGCCGCCCCGGCCGTCGGGAACGCCGGCGCCAGGTCGGACAGCGGACCCAGCTCCATCATCAGCCGATTGACCACGCCGCGCGCCGGGCGGCCGGTGAACAGGTTGGTGATCGCGGTGGCGTCCTCGCCCGATATCATGGCCTGGCGATGGACGGCCGAGATCCTGGCTTCCGGCGTCAGCAGATAGGCCGTGCCGACCTGGACGGCGTCCGCTCCCAAGGCGAACGCGGCCAGGACGCCGCGACGATCGGCGATCCCGCCCGCCGCGATCACCGGAACCGAGACGGCGTCCGCGATCCGGGGCAGCAGGGCGAACGTGCCGACCTGCGTGCTCATGTCATGGGTCAGGAAATTGCCGCGATGACCGCCGGCCTCGGCGCCCATGGCGATGACCGCGTCGACGCCATGCGCCTCCAGCCAGACAGCCTCGGCCAGGGTGGTGGCCGACGACAGCACCTTGGCCCCGGCGCGCTTCACCCGGTCCAGCAGCGCCGGCGCGGGCAGGCCGAAATGGAAGCTGACCACTTCGGGACGGTAGTCTTCGACCACCGCGCAGAACGCCTCGTCGAAGGGCGCGCGCCCGCCCACCGCCAGGGGCTGATCCGGATCCAGACCGGCCTCGACATAGTAGGGCGCCAGCCTGCGTCGCCAGGCGGCTTGGCGCGCGGGATCCTCAGGCGGCGTGACGTGGGTGAAGAAGTTGACGTTGATCGGTCCGCGCGTCCCCGCCCGCACGGTGTCCAGGGCCGCGCGCAGCTCGGTCTCGGCATAAAGCGCGCTGGGCAGCGAGCCCAGGCCGCCGGCGTTGCTGGCGGCGATCACCATCTCGGGCGTCGTCGCGCCCGCCATGGGCGCCTGGATGACCGGCAGGTCGACGCCGACCAGATCGAGGAAGCGGTTCGGGGTGGCGGAACCCATGGCGGACATCCTGTTGGCGAGAAAATGGGCCGCCGCGACACGGCGGCCCGGGAGTGAGGTCGAGGTTCAGGTCTGGCCGGCRGCCCTTCGCCTGCGGTATTCCAGGGCGGGCAGACCGCCCCAGCCCCAGTTCTCGAGCTCGACCTCCTCGATGACGACGAAGGTCGAGTCGAGCGGCTTGTGCAGCACGTCCAGCAGAAGTTGGCTCACCCCGGCGATCAGGGCGGCCTTCTCCTCGGCCGTGACCGAGTCCCGGCCGGGTCCGGAGCCTTCGCGCGTCACCTGGATATTGACGATGGGCATGGCCGTCTCTCCCTAGTGACCGGCGCTCTGGCCGCCGTCGACGTGCAGGATCTCGCCCGTCACGAACGCGGCCGTCTCAAGATAGAGCACGGCCTCGACCACGTCGCGGATCTCGCCCAGGCGGCCCACCGGATGCAGGCCGGCCAGGAAGGCGTGGGTTTCCGGCGCGTGCATCGGCGTCTTGATCACGCCCGGCGAGACGGCGTTGACCCGCACGCCCCTGGTCGCGAACTCGATGGCCAGCGACTTGGTCGCCGAGTTGATGCCGCCCTTGGTCAGGCTGGCCAGGACCGAGGGGACGTCGGCGATGGCGTGGTCGGTCAGGCTGGTGGTGATGCTGACGATGTGGCCCGAGCCCTGCTTCAGCATCTGGGCCGAGACCTGCTGGGTGACGTGGAAGAAGCCGACCAGGTTGGTGGAGAGGTTGTCCGCGAAATCCTCGGCCGTGAAGGCGGTGAACGGCTTAGCCGTGAAGATGCCGGCGTTGTTGACCAGGGTGTCGATCCGGCCGAAGCGGGCCAGGGCCTCGGCCACCACGCGCTCAGCGGTGGTCGGGTCGGCGATGTCGCCGGCCACGGCCAGGATGTCGGGATCGGCGCCTTGCTTGATCGAACGCGACGTGGCCACGACCCGGTAGCCGCGGTCGCGATAGGCCTTCACCAGAGCCGCGCCGATGCCTTGCGACGCGCCGGTGACGATGGCGACCTTTTGTTGATTGCTCATGACTTGCCTCGATGACGTTTCCGGCGGCGAGGATCGCGGGCCGGAGGTCCGTGCAGGACCGTTGACGCCAATGTCGGCTCATCCACCCAGCGACTGAATACGCGCCGCACGGCAGTCACCGTTCCGTCAATCGAGGGAATGGCTCAGGGCGGAACCAACGCCTCGGCCTCCGCCGAAAGCCGGGCGAAGGCCGCTCGCAACCTGGGCGCGGCGAAATCCAGGAAGGCGCGGACCTTCGGAACCGAGGTCCGCCCATTCGGCGTGATCAGGTGAACCGGCAAGGGCGCGGGCTCGGCGTCGCGCAGCAGGACCCGCAGGCTGCCGTCCAGCACCCGCTCGGCCACGTGGTAGGTGTAGAGCCGCGTCACCCCGCGGCCGTCGACCGCCGAGGCCAGGGCGGCCCGCACGCTGTTGACCACCAGCCGGGGCTTGAAGTGCACCGACCGCGCGACCGTCCCGCCCGGCGCCGGCGGAAAGACCCAGGTGTCGTGGCCGAAGTGGGTGGTGGTGACGATCTGGTGCTTGGCCAGGTCGGCCGGCTCGACGATGCGAGGATGCTGATCCAGGTAGCGCGGCGCGGCGACGATCACTCGCTTCACGTCGCCGCCCACGCGCACGGCCACCATCGAGGAGTCCGGAAGCTGGCCGACCCGCAGGGCGACATCGATCCCCTCCTCGACGAGATTGGCCGGGCGGTCGAGCAGCAGCAGGTTCACCGCCACGCCGGGATAGGCGTCCAGATAGGCGTCGATGACGGGGTGGAGGATCTCCTCGCCGCTGATCGGCGGCGCGGTGATGGTCAGGGTTCCGCGCGGGGCCGAGCGTTCGCCCAGGGCGATCAGGTCAGCCTCTTCCAGGTCGACCAGGATGCGCCGGCAGGCGGCGGCATAGCGCTCGCCGGCTTCGCTGAGCCTCAGCGAGCGCGTGGTGCGGTGCAGGAGTTCGGCGCCGACATGGTGCTCGAGGAAGGCGATCGCCCGGCTGACGGCGGCCGGCGAGCGCCCCAGCCGACGCCCCGCCCCGGCCAGGCTGCCCTCGTCCAGCGCGGCGACAAACACCCGCATCGCCTCGATACGATCCATTCGGTCTTCCGCCTGAAGCAAGGTTGGACGCTGGCTGACAGGCATAACGCCGCGCGGCGGAACAATCCATGCCGCCCCTCCCCCTGCGCACGCCCGCGTCGTACAACCGCCCCATGATCCTCACCGCCATCCTCGGCCTCGCGCCGATCGTCGTCGTCCTGCTGGCCATTTCGGCGCTGTTCTCGGCCGCCGAGACATCGCTGACCGCCGCCTCCCGGGCCCGTATGCATCAGCTGGAGCGCGAGGGCGACCGGCCGGCCAAGCGGGTCAACAAGCTGCTGTCCGACCAGGAGACGATGATCGGGGCGGTGCTGCTGGGCAACAACCTGGTCAACATCCTGGCCTCGGCCCTGGCGACCCAGGTGCTGACCACCGCCATTCCCGGCCCGTGGGGCGTGGCGGCGGCGACCGGCACAATGACGGTCCTGGTCCTGGTGTTCGCCGAGGTGCTGCCCAAGACCCTGGCGATCCTGAAGTCGGACGACGTGGCCCGCTTCCTGTCGGGGCCCACCCTGGTGGTCGTTCGGGTGTTCGGGCCGATCATCTACACCATCCAGTGGATCGTGCGGCGCACGCTGCGGCTGTTCGGCGTCAAGCTGGACATGGAGGTCGACGTGCTGGCCGCCCACGAGGAGATCCGCGGCGCGGTCGAGTACCACCACTCCGAAGGCGGGGTCGAAAGCGGCGACCGGCGGATGCTGGGCGGGGTGCTGGACCTGTCGGACATGGACGTCTCGGACATCATGGTCCACCGCAAGTCGATCACCCTGATCGACGCCGACCTGCCGATCCGCGAGCTGGTGGCCGAGGCGCTGGAGGCCCAGCACACCCGCATCCCGCTGTATCGCGAGAACCCCGACAACATCGTCGGCGTGCTGCACGCCCGCGACCTGCTGCGGGCCCTGGCCGCCGCCAACGGGGCGATCGACGACATCGACGTGGCCACCATCCAGCGCGAGCCGTGGTTCATCCCCGACACCACCAACCTCAAGGACCAGCTGAACGCCTTCCTCAAGCGCCGCAGCCACTTCGCCCTGGTGGTCGACGAGTACGGCGCCCTGCAGGGCCTGGTGACCCTGGAGGACATCCTCGAGGAGATCGTCGGCGAGATCGAGGACGAGCACGACACCAAGGTCGAGGGCCTGCGTCCCCAGGCCGACGGCTCGGTGCATGTCGACGGCCACGTCACCGTGCGCGACCTGAACCGGGCGATGGACTGGCGGCTGCCGGAAGGCGAGGCCGTGACGATCGCCGGCCTGGTGATCCACGAGGCCCAGACCATTCCCGAGCCCGGCCAGATCTTCATCTTCCACCACCACCGCTTCCAGGTGCTGCGCCGCCAGCGCAACCAGATCACCGGCCTGCGGATCAGCGGGCGGCTGGACGAAAGCGAGCGCTAGCGGTCTCGTCCAAGACCAAGGTTTCTCCGGGTCCGGACGTCCGGCGCGGGAACCATGACCTTAGCGACGCGTTTCTGACCGCGCCCGGTAAGATCGGGCGACTGGGGCGAGTGGGGGTAAGAAGCTTGGCCAAGGCGATGAGTCGCGCCGAGGAGGACGGGGTCGATGACCTCGTTGCGCGCCTCGTCGCGACCGAAGAGGCCCTGGCCGAGGAAATCCGTCGCTCGCTGGCCCTCAACCGCATCGCCGAAGCCATCGGCGCGGGCGGCGACGCCGACAGCCTGGTCCAGACCGTGGTCGATGGCGGCGTCGAGCTGACGGGCGCCCGGTTCGGAGCCTTCTTCTACAATGTGATCGACGCGGCGGGCGAGAGCTTCATGCTCTACAGCCTGTCGGGCGCGCCCCGTTCGGCTTTCGAAGCCTTCCCCATGCCGCGCAACACCGCCGTCTTCGCCCCGACCTTCAACGGCGAGGGCGTGGTGCGCTCGGACGACATCACCCAGGACCCGCGCTACGGCCTCAATACGCCTCGCGAGGGCATGCCCGAAGGCCACCTGCCCGTGCGCAGCTACCTGGCCGTGCCGGTGATCACCCGCGAGGGGACGGTGCTGGGCGGACTGTTCTTCGGCCATCCCGAGACCGGACGATTCAGCGCCCGGGCCGAAAGCCTGATGGTCGGCCTGGCCGCCCAGGCGGCGGTGGCGATCGAATCCATACAGATCCACGACGCCGCCCACACCGAGCTGGCCCAGCGCCGCGACACCGAGGAGCGCCTGAAGTTCGCCCTGGATTCCGGCCGCCTGGGCTCGTGGGAGCTGGACGTCGAGACCCGCGACTACCTGGCCTCGGACATCTGCAAGGCCAATTACGGRCGCGGCCCGGACGACGACTTCGGGTTCGCCGACCTGGTGGCCTCGGTGCATCCGAGCGATCGCGAGCGGATGACCGCCGCCATCGAGAACGCCATCCGTCACGGCGCGGACTACGACATCGAGTACCGCGTGCTGACACCGGCCGGCGAAGCGCGCTGGGTGCACGCCCGCGGCCGCGCCGCCCAGACGGGCGATCACGGCGGGGCCAGACGCATGGCGGGCGTGTCGCTGGACGTCACCGAGCGCAAGCGCGCCGAGGAACGCCAGAAGCTGCTGGTCAACGAGCTGAACCACCGGGTGAAGAACACCCTGGTCTCGGTGCAGTCGATCGCCAGCCAGACCCTGCGCACCACCGACACGCCGGAGGCTTTTCGCGATGCCTTCGAGGGCCGGATCATGGCCCTGTCGCACACCCACAACCTGCTGACCGAGCAGAACTGGGAAGGCGCCAGTCTGCGCGAGATCTTCGATTTCGAGCTGGAGGCCTTCGCCGCCCGCGACCGCATCATCTTCGACTACGCCCGCGACCCGCAATTGAGCCCCAAGGCGACCGTCGCCCTGGGCATGGCCATCCACGAACTGGCGACCAACGCGCTGAAATACGGCGCCCTGTCGGTTCAAGGAGGCTCCGTGCGGGTGGCCTGGGCGCTGGAATCGGACAATCCCGGCGACGGCGCGCGCCTGCGCCTGACCTGGACCGAACAGGGCGGCCCGA
>NZ_JBFTZS010000171.1:0-8997 GCF_056406675.1 Caulobacter sp. P1_B12_2
CATTGACATAGCCGCGCGACGCCAGTTCGGCCTCGCCGCTGGAGCCGCGCGCGCCCACCAGATCGCGAACATCCGACGGCGTGACCTGAGCGGCGGCTTGGCTGGCGAGCAAGGTCGTTCCGACCAGGATCGACGAGAGCAAAATCCCATTTCGCATTTTCAGCCTACTCCTAAGGTCCGGACCGTTCGCCGGCCGGTCAACCTGACCATGTGTAGGTGACGGCCAGTGTGCGCGAAAGTCGAGCGGCCTGAGATTGTGTCAATTTTCGCGGCGAACGTCGAAGTTCAGGGCGGGAAAGCCTTCTTTACTCGCCAAGAGTGGGCATCGACGCTAGCTCTACAATGGCGGACCGGAAAAGCTGCTGATCTCGAGGTGACGTTGCATGATGACCGACACCCCGGGGCCGGCGCCTGTCGCCGGCGTCGCGAAGACCGAGCGTTTCTGGTTCGAATATCGAAACGACGATCTGCCGTTCTACGACGGCCAACCGGTGCGCCTGTCGGCGGGCCGCTGGCTGCTGGTCATGCTCGCGGTGGTCCTGGGATTCGCCGCGCTCGTCATGCCCGTTCCAGCGCTTCAGACCGGGCTGGACGCCTTCGGGCCGGCGGTGCTGTTCGTCGCCTTGCCGCTGGCGGCCCTCGCGGTCGCCGCGCCGCGCGGATGGACGGCGATCTTTCGGAAGGTCGGGCCTCGTGACGTCCTGTGGATGTTCGCCTTCGCGCTGCTGAACATCGTCGTCACCGTGCTGGTGGGCTATCTGGTCCAGACGTTTCTGGGCGCCAACGCCAACCCGATCTTCGCGCGCTTTCACACCATGACCGGCGCGGACCGCGTGTTGTTCTTCGTCAAAACGATCCCGCAGCTGTTCGGCGAGGAAATCCTGACGATCCTGCCGTTCCTGGCGCTGGTGACCCTGCTCAGCGGGCGAGCCGGGCTGTCACGGCGATGGGCGATCGTCGGCGCCTGGATCCTGTCGGCCGCCTGGTTCGGCGCCCTGCATCTGCCGACCTATGGCTGGGACCTGGCCCAGTGCCTGGTGATCATCGGCGGCGCGCGGCTGGTCCTGACCCTGCCCTACATCATGACCAAGAACATCTGGGTGTCGACCGGGGCCCACATCATCAATGACTGGATCCTTCTGGGGGGCGGAATGGTGCTGGCCAGCCTCGCCTAGGGCGACGCGTCCTTAGGCCAGCGTCAGGATCAGCGGCCCGCCGCGGGTGGCGACCAGGGTGTGCTCGTACTGCACCGTGGCCTGGCGCTGCGGCGGACGCAGGGTCCAGCCGTCATCCAGCTCCTCGACCCAGTCCGCCCCGAGCGACAGGAACGGCTCGATGGTGAAGACCAGGCCTTCCGGAATGACCCGGCGGTCGCGCGGCTCGTACCAGGTCGGGATTTCCGCCGGATCGTCGTGCAGCGAGCGGCCGACGCCGTGGCTGGCCAGGTTGCGCACCAGGCTGTAGCCGTTCTTCTGGGCGAAGCTCTCGATGGAGCGGCCGACCTCGTTCAGCCGGGCGCCGGGCTTCACGGCCCGAATGCCGGCCCACATCGCCCGGCGGCCGTCGCGGCACAGGCGTTCGATGCGCTTGGTGGTCGGCGGAACGGCGAAGCTGGCGCCGGTGTCGCCGAAATAGCCGTCCAGCTCGGCCGAGACGTCGATATTGATCAGGTCGCCCGCCTTGACCACCGTGTCGTCCGGGATGCCGTGCGCGCAGTCGGGTCCGACCGAAATGCAGGTCGCGCCCGGAAAATTATAGGTGAGTTCGGGGGCCGAGCGCGCGCCGTCCTGCTCCAGCAGGGCGCGGCCGTAGTCGTCCAGCTCCTTGGTGGTCATGCCAGGCTCCAGCGCCTCGCCCATGGCGGCCAGGGTGCGGGCCACCAGCTTGCCGACGATGCGCAGCTTCTCCAGCTGGTCTTCGTTCTCGATGGTCATGGCAGTGTCTCCGTAGCCGCCCGCGCACGATGTCGGTTACGGCGGGCCGGCGCAACGTCCGGCAGGACCGCGACGGCGAGCGTCCTAGTCGGCGTGACCCGGACGGCGCGGGGTCGACCAGGCTTCCGAGACGTCGGCCAGGATCACGTCCAGGCAGTCGACGCTGACCTTCAGGTCGCCGCCGCCCGCGAAGGTCAGCAGCACGACGCCGCCGGGGGCCTCGCCGGGCTCGAAGGCCACAGACAGCAGCTCGACCACCGCGCCCTTGGCGTCGCGGCGCAGCTTGCGGGCCTGGACGCCGGTGACGTCGCCCAGCTGCAGAGCCGAGCGGATGCGCTGGCCCTTCTTGGTCCCGGACTCCCAGCGGAAGCGGTTGCAGGCCAGGGTCAGGGTGCGCGCCGAAGCGTCCCAGCGGATGTCGCCGATCTTGGCCACCGCGTCCTGCAGGGCGGCCGAGACCACCGCCAGGTCGTCGGCGTCCTGGGCCAGCAGCTTCAGAGGCGCATCAGTCATGATCGGCGTCGCTTTCGGCTTCGCCCTTGATCCGGCGCACCTGGGCCCCGCAGGCGCCCAGCTTCTCTTCCAGGCGTTCGAAGCCGCGATCCAGGTGGTAGATGCGGCTGACCGTGGTCTCCCCGCGCGCGACCAGGCCGGCGATCACCAGGCTGACCGAGGCGCGCAGGTCGGTGGCCATGACCTCGGCGCCCTCCAGCCGCTCGACGCCGCGCACGACCGCCTCGCCGCCCGACACCGAGATGTCGGCGCCCAGGCGCATCAGCTCGGGGGCATGCATGAAGCGGTTCTCGAAGATGGTCTCGCGGATCCGGCTCTCGCCCTTGGCCGTGGTCATCAGGGCCATGAACTGGGCCTGCAGGTCGGTGGCGAAGCCCGGATAGGGCTGGGTCTCGACATCCACGGCTTCCAGGCGGTGACCGTTGCGCTTGATGATCACGCCGTCCTCGGTGCGGACGACGCCGGCCCCGGCCTCTTCCAGCTTGACCAGCAGGCTGTCGATCAGTTCGGGACGGGCGCGGGTCAGCTGGACCTCGCCGCCGGCCATGGCGGCGGCCACGGCGTAGGTGCCCATCTCGATGCGGTCGGGGATCACCGAGTGGGTCGCGCCGTGCAGCTTGGCGACGCCGGTGATGGTGATGATCGAAGTGCCGGCCCCTTCCACCTTGGCGCCCATGGCGTTCAGGCAGATCTGCAGGTCCAGCAGCTCGGGCTCGCAGGCGGCGTTGTGGATGCGGGTGACGCCGTCGGCCAGCACGGCGGCCAGCATGGCGTGCTCGGTGGCGCCCACCGAGACGAACGGGAAGGTGATCTCCGCGCCCTTCAGGCCGCGCGGGGCCTGGGCGTACACGTAGCCTTCGTGCAGGTCGATCTTGGCGCCCAGGGCTTCCAGCGCCTGCAGGTGCAGGTCGACGGGACGCGCGCCTATGGTGCAGCCGCCGGGCAGGCTCACCTTGGCCTGGCCGGTGCGGGCGATCAGCGGGCCCAGCACGTTGAACGAGGCGCGCATCTGGCGGACCAGGTCGTAGGGCGCGAAGCCGCTGGTGATCTCGGCGGCGTGCAGCACCGTCTCCGAACCGTCCGCACCTTCGCGCTCGTCGACATTGGCGCCCAGGCGGGTCAGCAGCTTGCCCAGGAACTTGGTGTCGGCCAGGCGCGGCATGTTGGTCAGGCGCAGCGGCTGATCGGTCAGCAGGCTGGCCGCCATCAGCTTGATGGCCGAGTTCTTGGCGCCGCTCACCGGGATGATCCCGTTCAGCTGCGCGCCGCCGGTGATGGCGATACGATCCAATGAAAGTCCCTCGTCGCGCGGCCTGTCGGGGGAATGTCGCCGCGCGGTCACATGTGAAAGGGCGGTTCTACTGGTTGCAAGAGCCCGCGCAAGGGGCTGCACCGATTCCTCAAGGTTCCTCCTCAGTCGGAGGGGGTCTCGTCGTCCGAACGGGGCGATTCCGGCTTGGCCGCCCCCTTGTCCGTTGGGGCGGGCGCGGCCTTCCTGCGCCGAAGGTTGGTGCGCAGCGCCTGGGCCAGCCGCGCTTCGCGCTCGGCTTTCTCGTTATGGGGCTTGGGGTTCTGGCTCATCTTTCCACAGGTGAAAGCGCTGCGACGATCGGTCAAGACGATTTAGCCTTTGCCAACCGCGTTTCGTTCGCTATACGCCCCCTCCTCTTCGCCGCGGTAGCTCAGTGGTAGAGCGCATCCTTGGTAAGGCTGAGGTCCTGGGTTCGAGTCCCAGTCGTGGCACCATCGGGACCCAGAGCCAGTCAAGGCTTTGGGTCCCGACCACTCCCCGCCCCCTAAATCCTCAAATCTGAACGTCCTGCCCCTCGTGGGAGCATGATCGCGACACCTCGAAGGCGACCACCGCCGTGGCCCGATAGAGAGGCGCTCGCGAGGCAGGTGGCGGATTGCCCTGGGAAAAGCCCCAACCGGCCCTCACGGCCCTCTGGAACGCGTTCACGGACCAAAAAAAACGCCGCCCCGAAGGGCGGCGCTGCAGGGGGGAGGATGGGCGACTGGACTAGCCGCCGAACTTGTAGCGCAGCGAGACCCCGTAGATCCGGCCGTTCATGAAGTACTGGCGCAGGATGTCGGTGTCGTAGTCGCCGCCGGGCTCGCCGACATAGCGCTGGGGCGCCTTGTTGGTCAGGTTCGACGCGGTCAGCGACAGCGACAGATCCTTGCGCAGATTGAAGTTCACCGAGGCGTCGAGAATGCCGTAGCCCTTCAGGTAACGGCCATCGATCGGGTTGGCCGAGACGCCGAACAGCACGTAGTCGGAGCGGTAGGTGTAAACCAGGCGCGCCGACATGAAGTCGCTCTCATAGAGCCCGGCGATGCTGTAATTGTTGTCCGACTGGAAGGGCTGGCGGACCTTGACCTTCTTGCCGTTCAGCACGACCGGCAGCTCGGTCTTGACGTAGGTGTAGGACGCCTGGACCCCGAAGTTCTTGGCGAAGTCGGGCAGGAAGCCGTAGTCGAAGAAGGTCTGGGCGGCCAGTTCGACGCCCTTGGCGTAGCCCGGATCGGCGTTGACCGACTTGGTGATCCGGTACTGGCCGGTCGGGCAGCTGTTGGACGTCGTGCCCGAATAGGGCGGCGAGGTCGCCACCGTCTGGCACTCGTCCACGCCCAGCACGAAACCCTTCACGTCCTTGTAGAACAAGGCGGCCGACACGTAGCTGGTGCTGTTGAAGTACTTCTCCAGCGACAGGTCGTAGCTGTCGGCGCGCAGCGGCTCGAGGTTGGGGTTGCCCTGCGAGCCCAGGCCGGTGGTCGGGTTGGTGCTGATCACCGGGTTGATGTCGGCGACGCTGGGACGGGTCAGGCCCTTGCCGTAGCCGAAGCGGAGCAGCGTGTCGGGCGTGATGTAGCCGGTGACGTTGAAGGTCGGCAGGACGTCGGTGTAGCTGTTGCTGGACCGGTTCGGCACGATGACCGAAGCCCCGCCGACGGTGCTGGCGATCTGGGCCTCGGCGTCCAGGTTGGTGCGCACCACCCGCACGCCGACATTGCCCCGGATGCGGTCGTCCAGGAAGGCGAAGTCGGCCACGCCGTAGCCGGCGAAGGTCTCCTCGACGGCCAGGCGGCGCGAGGTGACGACCTCGGGCAAGGAATCCTCGGAGGGGATCCCGGCCAGCGGGAAGCGGTTGCGGATGTTGTCGCCCAGCAGCGAGTTCGGATTGGCCGTCAGATAGCCGCCGCTGTAGCCGCCCTCGCCGTCGAACCAGTTGGTGTGCGAGCCGGCCACCAGGTCCGGCGCGCTGGTCACGAAGACCGCGTTCGACTGATTGGCCGCCAGGGCCAGGCCGTCGGTCGTCAGGTTCTTGCCGCTGAAGCTGTAGTTATAGAACCGCGACTTCTTGCGGTAGTAGCGGGCGCCGAACTTGACGTCCTCCACCACGCTGCCGGGGAACTTGTACTTGCCGTCGAACTGCGCGGCGACGCCCTTGTCGTCGTACACGTTGTTGGTGCCGTTGGCGTAGGTGTTGAACGCCCAGGTTCCGGGGCTGGAAAGATCCGGCCCGGCGATCGCCACCTGCTGCGGCGCGCCGATCGCGCGGGTGACGTCCCAGGTCAGGCCGTTGCGCGTGGCCAGGCCGATCGAGCGGTTGTCCTGATGCTGATAGGCGTCGACGTAGGAGACGTCGAGCTTGAGATCCAGGACGTCCGTCGGGCTCCACTTGGCGCCGCCGGCCAGGATCCAGGTCCGGTAGATCCGGTGCTCGTCGCCGCCGGTGCTGTTGAGGCTGGAGCCCAGCAGCGTGCCGCTGGCGAACCGCTGGCCGGCCAGCACGAGATCGTCGCCGCCGTTGCTGTTGCGGTTGGTCAGCCCCTCGGTGGTGCTGAACGGGGTGGTGACCAGGCCCTTGGCGTAGCGGCTGTCCACCATGTTCAGGAAGCGATAGCCCTGGTGGTACAGATAGGAATTGTAGTTGCCGTCGACGTAGAATTCGAGGTTTGAGCGCGGCTTGTACTGGAACGCGCCGCTGAAGCCCTTGCGCGTGCGCTGGATGTCTTCCTCGTTCACGTTCAGCTGGACGCCGGTCACGTTGATCAGGTTGGCGCGCTGATCGGCGGTCAGGGTCAGCGGATCGACGTCGGCGAGATAGGTGACGTCGCTGCGCCCGACATAGGCGCGGTTGAGGCTGGTGTTGGCCAGGTACTCGGCGCTGTCGGCGCGGATCGCGCGGCGCAATTGCGAGCCGCCGACGCCCGGCGCGTTGTCCGAGCGGTTCCAGCTCTTCTGATAGTTGGCCGCCAGCAGCAGGCCGATCTCGCCTTCACCGACGTCCCAGCGATCGGAGACCAGGCCGAAATATTCGGGCTGCCAGCTCTTGACCATGTCGTTGTACTTGCCCGACAGGGCCGCGCTGGCCGTGAAGCCCTTCAGGTCCAGCGGCTTGCGGGTGCGGATGTCGACCAGGCCGCCGATGCCGCCTTCGATGTGTTCGGCCGAAGGGTTCTTGAAGACGTCCAGGCCCGAGATCATGCCGGGAATGGCCGCCTCGATGTTGAACTCGCTGCCGCCCGCCGTGAAATAGCTGCGGCCGTCCACCTGCGAGGCCGTCTGGCCCGACAGGCCGCGAATGGTCAGGCCGCTGCCCGAACCGACCGGCGAAGCGCCCTCCCCGCCGTAGCGATAGCCCTGGACGCCCGGGATCCGGGTCAGGGTCTCGGCGACGTTGGGGTCGGGCAGCTTGCCGATGTCCTCGGCGCGGATGGAGTCCACCACTTCCATGGTGTTCTTCTTCATCGAGACCGACGATTGCAGGCTCTGACGGATGCCGGTGACGACAACTTCCTCGACGACCTCGCCGGCGGCGGGCGCGGTCTGGGCGCTGGCCGCGGTCCAGCCCGCCGCCAGCAGCGCGGCCATCGACGCGGTCGCCAGGAGGCGGCCCTGGGCGCGGTGACGCGCGGTGTGGGTTGGCTTCGACATGTGTGTCCCCTCCGGTCTGTTTCTGATTGCGCCGCCTGATCAGGCGGCGGGCGCACGACCCGTCCGGCTCTTGCCGTGACGGTCCCGACGCGCTCTGCGGTAAGCCTCTTCGTTTCACTCCGAACGGCATGCGGCCTCGCCGATGTCGTTTCATTTTGTCTTGGCGACCGTGTTATGCCGCTTGAAGATTGTTATCGATATCAATCAGAATTGCAACACGTCATTTATCGTACCATTCGCCAACCATCGCGCAGGCGCGTGCCCAGCCGAGCCAAGGCCGCCCAGGCACACCCTGAGGTAGATATCGATATCAACCCTGATCTCTTCCGCCTCGCCGCTAGGGCGTGACCTCGAACGCCCCGACGTCGGTCCAGCCGATCCGGGTGGCGGTGTAGGCCGGCCGGCCCGCGGCGGCCTGGCTGAACACGCCCATCTGCGCGCCGACCCATCGGCCCGGCTTGCTGACGAACGGCTCGCCCAGCGGCGTGTAGGTCACCCCGTCGAGGCTGTAGCTGAACACGACCTTGGCGTGGGTCGAGCGCAGCATCGAGGGCGCGTAGTGGGGGAAGTTCGGCGGCGGCTCGGCGACGGTTACCGGCGCAGCGCTGAGCTTCAGATAGACGCTGGCGGGCGCCTGAGTCAGCCCCACCGTGACCTGTTCGGGCTTGAAGGTGTCGGCGCCGAGGCGGTCCACCCGGACCAGGCGCACGCCGTCGGCCGTCTTCTCCAGGCCGATCCAGGCATAGTCGGCGCCGAACATCACCAGGCCCGCCCGTTCGCCGACAGCCTTGGGAGCGAACGCGATCCTGGTCGTCGCGCTGAACGACGGGCCGGGGAGCTTCTGGGTCAGCAGCGCGCCCGCTTCCCAGAGGTTCTCCGGCGAGGAGATGGACTTCAGACGCAGCGCGCCGGGTCGGGCGGTGAGGCTGCTCCAGTCGTCCTCGGGATTGGCGTTCCATTGCCAGGCCGGCGACAGCGCGCCGTCGAACGTGTCGTTGGCCCGGATCGCCGTCGGAGCGCCCGGCTTGTCGACCTTCGGCTTGCGCCAGCGAAGCACCGGCTCGCCCCGGCCGTCGCCGTCGCGGTCCTCGCCGATCACCGGCCAGCCGTTCTTCCAGACCATGGGCTCCAGCCAGACCCGCCGCCCGTACGAGTCGGTGTCCTGGAAATGCAGGAACCAGTCCTCGCCCTTCGGCGTGACCACCCAGGCGCCCTGGTGGGGCCCGTTGATCTGGGTCTTGCCCTGGTCGAGGACGTTGCGGCCCTCATAGGGACCTAGCAGCGAACGGGATCGAAACACCCCCTGCCAGCCGCCCTTCACGCTGCCGGCCGGGGCGAAGATGTAGTACCAGCCGTCGCGCTTGTAGAGCTTGGGCCCCTCGGTGGTGAACCAAGGCGAGGGCCCGAAGCTTGTGGCCGTGTCCGGCAGCTTGGCGCCGTCGATCAGGGTCGCCGGCTCGCCCACGGTCTTGTCGCCCGCCGGGTTCAGGCGCCGCGCGGTGATGACGTTGCTGAACCCCGCCCGGCTGGCGGCCCATCCGTGGACGAGCCAGCCCTGGCCGTCGTCGTCCCAGAACGGGGCCGGATCGATCGCGCCCTTGCTGTCGT
>NZ_JBFTZS010000172.1:0-8931 GCF_056406675.1 Caulobacter sp. P1_B12_2
GTGCTCGGGCGTTCGGTCGACGTGGCGAACGACACCCACATCGGCCGCGATCTGGCCGTGGATTCCCTGGCCTTGATGAACATCATCATGGAGCTCGAAGACACCTTCGACATCTCCATTCCTCTGGATCGCCTGGCTTCGGTTGAAACCGCCGGAGACCTTGCTTCCCTGATTAAAGACCTTCGGAATAGGGCCTAAAGCCATGGGGCTGTTCGACAAGCACCTCGCGTATCGCGACGCCTACAACGCGATCCGGCAAGCCGGCGCCGATCCCTTCAGTGTGCGCTTCGACGCCGTCGTCTCGCCGACTGAAGGCGTGATCAACGGCAAACGCACGATCCTGCTGGGCACCAACAACTATCTTGGCCTGACCTTCGACGAGCAGGCGATCGCCTCCTCGGTCAAGGCCGTCCAAGAACGCGGCACCGGCACCACCGGTTCCCGCATCGCCAACGGCAGCTTCGAGGCGCACGTCGAGCTCGAAGAGGCCCTGGCCAAGTTCTACAAGCGCAAGCACGCCATGGTGTTCACCACCGGCTACCAGGCGAACCTGGGCGTCCTGTCGACCCTGGTCGGTCGCGGCGACCACCTGATCCTCGACGCCGACAGCCACGCCTCGATCTATGACGGCGCGCGCCTGGGCCACGCCGAGGTCATCCGCTTCCGCCACAACGATCCGGAAGACCTGTATAAGCGCCTGCGCCGCATGAAGGACGTTCCCGGGGAACGCCTGATCGTCGTCGAAGGCATCTATTCGATGATCGGCGACATCGCGCCGCTCAAGGAAATCGCCGCCGTGAAGCGCGAGCTGGGCGGCTATCTGCTGGTCGACGAAGCCCACTCGATGGGCGTGCTCGGCGAGCACGGCCGCGGCCTGGCCGAACTGGCCGGCGTTGAGGAAGACGTCGACTTCGTGGTCGGCACCTTCTCCAAGAGCCTGGGCGCGATCGGCGGCTTCTGCGTCTCCGACATGGACGACTTCGACGTCATGCGCGTCACCTGCCGTCCGTACATGTTCACCGCCTCGCTGCCGCCGTCGGTGGTCTCCTCGACCGTGACCGCCCTGCGCCGCCTGGAAGAACAGCCCGAGCTGCGCCACAAGCTGATGGCCAACGCCCGCCGCCTGTACGACGGCCTCAGCTCGATGGGCTACATCACCGGCCCGACCTCCAGCCCGATCGTGGCGATCACCATGCCCGACACCGAGCGCGCGATCGGCATGTGGAACGCCCTGCTGCAGAACGGCGTCTATCTGAACCTGGCCCTGCCGCCGGCCACCCCGGACAGCCGTCCGTTGCTGCGCACCAGCGTCAGCGCCGCCCACTCCGAAGAGCAGATCGACCAGGTGCTGGCCGTGTTCGCCGAGATCGGCGCGGCCATGGGCCTGATCGAAGCCCCGCTGAAGCGCGTCTCGGCCTAAAGCCGGTTTTGATCGACTGAAATGCGAAAGGCCCGAGGGAAACCTCGGGCCTTTTCTTTTGGAGCCGAAGACACGCCGCAAGGGCATGTCCCCGGCATCGGCCTAGACCTTCGCCTTACCCTGGCGTTGCCGCCACAGCCGCCACAGCACCCCTGGCGCCGCCAGCACCGGGTGGCGCTCGCGCCAGGGCGTCAGGGCCACCGGCATGCCGGTGTGGCGCTCGATCTTCCACGCCGCGTAGCGCGCGGCCCCGTCGAAGGTGAAAGCCGCCTTGACCAGCCGGGCGTAGTTCAACGGCCGCCCCAGGCGCCTGCGCAGCCGCCAGGCGGCCTGAATGCGCTTTCGGTCCGCCGGGCTCAGCACGGGCTGCACCGATCCGTCGGTCTCGAGGTCCAGAAGCCCTTCCTCGCGCCAGCAGGCGGTCAGCAGGCGGTGATAGCGGGCGACGTCGAAGGCGAGGATCGAGCGCTCGCGCCCGCCCTTCTCGACCCGGAACTCGGCCGCGTAGGTCTCCTGGAACAGCGCCGACCAATAGGCCTCCGGCGGCCCTTCCGAAGGACCCAGGGCGGCGGCGAAGCGGGCCGCCGTGCGGGCGGCGTCGGCCACGGCCTCGACCACCTGGTCGGCGACGGCCGGAGCGGCGCTCCAGACCAGCCCCGCGGGCTGGACGAAGCGGGCCCAGATGGTGGTGTCGATCCCCTGCCCGCGCGTCGCGGCCTGGAACTGGGCCAGGGTCATGGTCGCGACCTTGGCCCGCAGCACTTGGCCGTCGATCTCCAGCTCGTGATAGCTGACGTCGGGCCACAGCAGGCGGGTGACCAGGCCCCTGAGGCCCGGACGCACACGCTCGGTCAGGACGTAGAAGTCCATCACGCCGTCCAGGTCGCCGGTGCGCAGGATCGAACCGTAGAACAACACCGCCAGCGGCGCCTCGAAGCGATCGAGCAGCCGTGCCGCGAAGGCCACGGCCTGCGGCGGGGCGGGAGCCAGCAGCTCCTCCCCCACCAGGCTGGCGACGGCCCCGGTCATGCCGCCAGGAACCGCAGGGTCGGGCCCAGGACCACGGTCACCCCGCCCGAGCCGTCATAGACGTCGCCGTCGACGACCAGCGGCTGCTCGGTGGTGATGCGCAGCTTCGAGGCGTCGCCCCGCCGGTAGCCGTTACGCGGCGACCAGGCGGAGTCCTTGCCCGCCAGCAAGGCCGGAAAGGCGCCGGGCAGGCCTCGGGGCGGCGCGTCGACATCGAGGAACTTCAGGCCCTCGCGCGGCGGGCCGAACGGCTTGACCCCGAACGGCAGGCGCTTGAGCGTCGTGGCCAGAACGATGAAGCGGTCGGCGGTGCGGGTCTCCTCACCGTCGATGGCCAGGCACAGCGGCACGCCGGCCCGCCACTGATCGCGCTTGCCGCCCATCACCGTGCCCACCAGCGCGCCCAGCACGCTCATGCCCACCGAGATGCTGTGGAAGGCCCCCAGCTTGTGGACGTTCTGGGCCAGGCTGGTGGCGCGCACGAAGGCGCCCAGGCCGAACACGAACCCGCTCAGGCTGGGTCGTCCGTCATCCCAGCGCACTTCCAGCGGCGCGCGGTGCTTGATCACGGCCTGGTCGGACCGGGCGGCGGCCACGGCCTTGGCCAGGGTCCAGTCGCGCGGCACGCCCAGGTCGATGGCCAGGACATTGGTCTTGCCCGAGGGGATCAGCGCGATCAGCGGCATGGCCTCGCCGAAGATCGGCGCCGCCCGGCTGATCACGTCGCGGATGGTGCCGTCGCCGCCGTCGATGACCAGGAGGCTCACCCCGCACTGGGCGAAGGCCCGCAGGTCCTGCTCCAGCGCCTCGGGGCTGGCCGGCTCGACCAGCAGCACCGCGTCTGGCGTCGCCCCCTCATCGGTGCGCCCGATGTTGGCGTGGCTCATGGGATTACGGACGACGCCAACACGCATCAGCGCGACAACCAGGAAACGACGGCCCCCTTCGGGGCCGCCAGGCCTTGCAGGATTTGCACGGCGTGCACGACCAGGCAGATCGCCGTCCAGATCGCCACCGCCAGGAACCCGATGTCGGGACGACCGACAAGGACCGCAAGCGTCAGCATGATCAGATTGGGGTTCCGGCGCGCGGTGATCAGTCGGAAGAAGCTGTCGAACGGCCGCCAGGCGTGCATCTCGACCTTGAACAGGGCCAGGAAGATCCCCTCCTCGACCCGCTGGAAGACGTACCCGCCGACGATGACCGCCAGGGCCAGCTGGCCATGCGGCATGGTCAGCCCGACCGCGCCGACGCCGACATACCAGGCCCACCACCAGAACGGCGGGTGGACCAGGTCGATGCCGTGGTCGAAGACATTGCCCCACTTGGACGAGGTCAGGGTCACCCGGGCCAGCTTGCCGTCGACCGTGTCGAGGAAGGTCATGATCCAGGCGCAGACCAGGCCCCAGCCCCACTGGCCGGTCCAGAACAGCCAGAAGGCCGCCAGCACTCCGACGAAGCCGATCAGGGTCACCTGGTTGGGGGTCATCCTGGCCAGGGCGCACCAGCGGGTGACGATCCGGGCGGGCGTGGGCCAGACATATTTGGTCACCAGGTCGGTGACGCCCTTGTACGAGCCCTGGAACAGGCGCTTCTCGACCGCCACGCGGGTCTCGGGCGTCAGGCGCTCCAGCACCGGCGGCTCTTTCTTGCGCAGGGCGCTGTTGTAGGCCGAACCCAGCTCCAGCGCCGTCAGGCGGGTCTTGGCCAGGGCGGTGACGTCCTCGCCGGTGTCGAGCCGCACGATCGCCTCGCTGGCCTGGGCGGCCGGCACGTTGACGGCGACCACGCGCCCGGCCTCGTCGACCAGGGCCACGCCGGGACGACCCGCCAGGGCCTTGATCAGCGACTCGTCGAACACCCAGCCGGCGTCGACCACGACCACGTCGCCGGTGAGAAACACGGTTTCGGGGCCGGCCTCGACCAGGCCCAGACGGCGGTAGATCCGGGACAGCCGCTCGGCGGAAGTCATCCCCCAGAGGCGCGTCTTGGCCTGTCCGACCGTGACGGCGGACGGGCCGGCGGCCTCATTTGGATGATTTTCCACGCTCACGATAGACAACCCCTTGAAACCTGGGGCGATTGATAAGCAGCTTCGGCCCCTTCCGCCAGAATCCGTGAAGCAAACTTTGTCGATATTCCGCTTAGCCCACCTCTCGGACCCCCATCTGCCGCCGCCTGATGGCGCGTTCGGCTGGCGGGACCTGCTGTCCAAGCGGCTGCTCAGCCGCATCGCCTGGCGCCGCAAGGCCCGCGAACACCGGCCCGAGGTGCTGGCCGCGGTGATCGCCGACCTCAAGGCCCTAGCCCCGGACCACATCGCCATCACCGGCGACCTGACCAATTACGCCTCGCCCGCCGAGTACGACGCGGCTCGGCTGTGGCTGGAGACGCTGGGTCCCGCCCGGACGATCACCGTCAGTCCCGGCAATCACGACGCCCTGGTCGAGACCAAGGGCGGCCGGCCGTTCGCCGCCTGGACGCCCTGGCTGGGTGACGCGGGCAAGGTCGTCTTCCCCCAGGTGCGGATCCGCGACGGCGTGGCGCTGTTCAACCTGTGCTCCGCCGTGCCGACCGCCCCGCACCTGGCCACCGGCCGGCTGGGAAAGGCGCAGCTGGACCGCCTGGACGCCCTGCTGGGCGACCCGGCCTATCGCGACGCCTTCCGGGTGCTGCTGATCCATCACCCGCCCGTTCCGGGCGCGGTGGCCAAGCGCAAGTCGCTGGAAGACCAGGACGCCCTGCGCGCCCTGCTCGCCCGCCACGGCGCCGATCTGGTCCTGCACGGTCACGCCCACGAGGCGATGGTCTCGACGGCGCCCGGACCCGACGGCGCGCTGATCCCCGTGCTGGGCGTGCCCTCGGCCTCGGCCATGGGCGAGCGCGGCCATCCGGCGGCGCGCTGGCACTGTGTCGAGATCGACCGCCAAGCCGACGGCGGCGTCGAGGTGAAGGTCGTGGCGCGCGGCCCGGAGCCCAAGACCGGCCAGTCCCGCGAACTGGGCCGCTACGTCCTGATCCAGGCCGGCCGCCCCCCGCGACCCGCCGCTCAGCGCCCGTAGCGCATCTTCACCCGCAGGATCGTGTCGCCGGGCTTGGCGATGAAGCGCGCGGCCTGGAAGGTCGGCGCGCCTATCGTGCTGGGCGCGTCGTTCGAGAAGGCGAAGCCTTCGATCGGCAGGCCCACGGCGTTCCGGTCGAAATCGCGGTTGCCGTTGGCGTCGTGATAGACGGCGATCGCGTAGGCGTCAGGCCTTGGCAGGTAGAAGCAGGCCTGGGTCATGGGCGCGTCGGCCTTGGCCCGCACCCGCAGCAACTTGCCGTGCGGCGCCAGGAATCGGCGAGCGTCGGGCGGATAGAGGGTGACCGCCACCTCGCCCTGGTTGGACCGCAGGCGACCGACCTGGACGATCAGTCGGGTGCCCGTCGGACGCCCTTCGCAAGGCCTGTGGCCGACCATGGCGGCCGCGCCCTCGCCGCTCGCGGAATCGTCCGCCGACGACGGTCCGGCCAGGACGGCGAAAACGGCCAGAACCGAAGCGAACAACGCGGATCGTACTTCCATGAAAAAGACGGCGTCCCTATTGTATACGTCACGGCGGCGAACGCCCGGAGGCGAGGCCGACATGACCAATCCCACCGCTGAGAATTTCGGTTTCCCCCGCACCAAGGTGGCCGAGACCGCGAGTTGGCTCGTCCTGGTGCGTCCCAAGCAACCGACATTTGGGTCTCTGGTCCTGGTATGCAAGGAATCAGTCGAGGCCTTCTCCCAACTGAGTCCCGCCGCCTTCGCCGATCTCAAGACGGCGACCGAAGGCGTCGAACGCGTGTTGAGCAAGGTGGTCGCGTACGAGAAGATCAACTACCTGATGCTGATGATGGTCGACAAGGACGTGCATTTCCACGTGATCCCGCGCTACGCCGGGTCGCGCGAGCATGAAGGCCGTGCGTACAACGACGCCGGCTGGCCCGCCGTTCCCGCCCTGGGATCGACGGTGGACCTGGATCTCGACGCCGCCGAGCGCCTGGCCCAGACCCTGGCCCAGGTCTGGTCCGCCGCGTGAAGAAGCCCATTCCCACGCCGCAGGGCACGTCGCGCTTCCGGCTGATCGACGCCTATCTGCTGCGCATGCTGCTCTGGCCCATCGTCGGCTGCCTGGGCGTGACCGTGATCGCCCTGCTGCTGGAGCGCGTTCTGCGGCTGCTGGACGTGCTGTCGCAAAGCAGCGCCCGCTTCGGCTATGTCACCTCGCTGGCCGCCAACCTGGTGCCGCACTATCTGGGCCTGGCCCTGCCGGTGGCGTTCTTCGTGGCGCTGTTCATCGTCATCACCAAGCTCAGCGACGGCTCCGAGATCGACGCCCTGCTGGCCAGCGGCCAGTCCCTGACCCGCGTCGCCGCGCCGTTCGTCTATGTCGGCCTGTTCCTGATGGTCTTCAGCCTGATCGTCTTCGGCTACATGCAGCCCTACAGCCGCTACGCCTATCGCGCCGTGATGCACCAGGCGATCAACGCCGGCTGGAACGGCAAGTTGAACGGCGGGTCCTTCATCGACCAGACCAAGCTGCTGATGACCGCCGACGGCGCCGACGCGGCGGGTCAGCGGCTCACCCGGGTGTTTATCCGCCGGATGGACGCCGCCGGCCGCGAGGAGGTGATCACCGCCGCCACCGCCGACCTGCGGGCCGACGCCGACGGCAAGAACGTCACCATGCTGCTGCGCAAGGGTCAACGGATCGGCGTCGACGCCCAGGACCACTACCGCATCCTGATGTTCGACCAGTTCACCACCAATGTCCCGCTGTCCGGCGCGGCCGCCCTGCTGCGCAGCCGCGGCGGCGACGAGCGTGAGCTGACCCTGGGCGAGCTGGCCTACCAGGCCAAGCTGCCCAATCCGGTCGTGCCGCACGCCACTCTGCTGGCCGAACTGTACGGACGCCTGGCCCGGGCTGCCTTCCTGCCCTTCCTGCCGCTGCTGGCCTTCCCTCTCGGCCTGGCCGCCAAGCGCGGCAACCGCACGCCGGGCCTGATCATCGCCGGCGTGCTGCTGCTCGCCTTCCAGCACAGCCTGCAGCTGGGCCAGAGCCTGGCGGAGTCCGGCAAGGCCATGCCCCTGGCGGCGATCGGCACGCCGTGGCTGATCTTCGTCAGCCTCAGTCTGTGGATGTTCATCGGCAGCCGCAAGCGGCCCGGCCAGACCCCGGTCACCGAGCTGATCCGCCGGTTCGGCGTCGGCATCAAGCGCTTCCGCCGCATGTTCCGGGACAAGTTCGAGCAGGCCGACGCATGAAGATCCAGCTCTAYGTCCTGCGCACGGTCGGCACGCGCGTGCTCGGCGCGGCCCTGATCCTGTTCTCGATCCTGCAGATCCTCGACCTGCTGGAAGTGACCACCGACATCCTCGACCGCGGGCTGGGCACGGCCGGGGTGCTGTACTACGCCGCCCTGCGGTCGCCGCGCCTGATCGAGCAGGTCGCCCCGATCGCCACCCTGGCCGGCGGGCTGTTCGCCTTTTCGCAGCTGGCCCGCGAGAGCGCGATCATCGCCATGCGCGCCACGGGGATCTCGGCCTATCGCATCGTCGCCATGGCCCTGCCCGTGGTGTTCGTGGTGATGGCCGTCGACTTCGGCTGCGCCCAGCTGATCGCCCCCCGCACCGACCCCGTCCTGGCCGACTGGTGGCAGGCCACCACGCCGGTCGCCGACCGCAAGGTCCCCGGCCCTCGCAGCTTCCGGGCGGGCGACGATCTGGTGATCGCCGCCGGGGCTTCGGCCGACGGCCGGACTCTGAACGCGGTGAAGATCTATCGGCGCGACAAGACCGGCCGGCTGACCGAGCGCGTCGAGGCCCCCTCGGCGACCTATGCCCGCGACAAGGGCTGGACCCTGATCAAGCCGGTGATCGTCCGGTTCAACGGCGAGCAGGTGAACGTGGTGCCGGCCGCCACGATGAGCTGGCCCTCGCCCCTGCATCGCCAGGACGTCCAGGCCCTGTTCGCCGACAGCCCCGTACCGACCGCCGCCACGGCCCGCCGGGCCCTGTTGAACGGCGGCGGCGACCGTCCGGCCACCTTCTACGAAACCCGCCTGCTGGCCGCCTTCGCCGGACCGGTCGCGTCCCTGGTCATGCTGCTGCTCAGCGCGCCGGTCGCCCTGGCCAATTTCCGCAGCAGCCAGGGCGCCAAGCTGCTGGCCGGCGGCCTCGCGGCCGGGCTGATCTTCCTGGTGGTCAACGGCCTGCTGTCGGCGCTCGGCGAAGGCGGCTCTCTTTCGCCCATCCTGGCTGTCTGGGGCGGTCCGGTCATCTTCGCGGCCCTCGCGATCCATGCGCTTGTTGTTTTGGAGGGCTGAATGCCGTTCGACACCGCCGATTCCGGTCTAGAGATCGTTCCCGTCAGCTCCAAATCCGAGCTGACGCGGTTCATCAACCTGGCCAACCGCCTCAACGCCAAGGACCCCAACTGGGTCGTGCCGCTGATGTA
>NZ_JBFTZS010000173.1:0-8792 GCF_056406675.1 Caulobacter sp. P1_B12_2
ATGCCGCTGGACACCTGCAGGGCCGTCGAGCCGTGCTTGTGCGGATGGTACCAGAAGGTGCCGGCCGGGTGGTCGGAGGGGACGTTGTACTCGTACTCGAAGGTAACGCCCGGATTGATCGAGATCAGCACGTTGTCGCTGTTGCCGGCCGGCGAGACCCACAGGCCGTGGGCGTGCAGGTTGGTGTCGTTGAAGCAATGCGGGACGTTCACGCCGCCGTCCGGCGTCTTGCACTTCTCGGCCGGCAGGCGCTTGCCGTCCTTGGTCTCGAACAGGTCGTTGGTCAGGCTGATCCGCACCGTCTGGCCCGGGCGCATGGTGATGGTCGGGGCCAGGAAGGGCGTGTTCGGATCGACCGACGAGCCGTGATACGAGCGCAGCAGCACCTTGTCCTGCGACAGGGTCCAGGGGTTGCGGACCGTGCCCTCGGTGAACTCGATCGAGAACTTGTAGAGAATGTTCTGGCGCGGATCGACATAGGTGTCGGCGCCTTGGACCTTCGGCGGCGCCGCTTCCAGCTTCTTGGGCGCCGAGAGCCGGGGCGGGGCCGGCTCGGCCTCTGGCAGGGCGGCGGGCGGGTTGGCGAAGACGTTGTCCAGCACCTGTTTCGCCAGCGCTTTGGGAGAGGCTTGGGCCAGGACCGGCGACGGCGCGGCCGCCCAGGCGGCCATGGCGGCCAGCGAGACACCGACCAGGGCGGCGGACCGCGTGCGAGCGTGAGACGTCATGATGTGCCCCTTCCGAGAACGCCTCGCCCCCGGCCGCCCGACAGGCAGACCAAGAATTGCAAGGCGGCGAATAACTACCAATACGCGAACTATTGCGCATCGGTCGTCGCTTGGAAAGGCGCAGCTTGAAGTGGAGCCGGTCCCCTGCCCGGGTCAGGCCGCCGGGATGCCGCAGTACCGTTGGAGGAAAGCCTGGTGGCCAGGCAGCTCTCCCACCGCGCGGGCGATGTTGCCGCTCAGGTCGGTCAGCGCCTGGCGCAATTGCTCGGGCGGCATCAGGCGGCCCATCTGGTGGTGGCCGACCGGTTCCAGCCGCTGGCCCAGCATGACCTGCAGCCAGGAATCGACCTGGAACAGCTCGCCCGGCGCCTGGAAGGCCTGGGCGCTTTCCCGGAACAGCGCGATCCGCTGGGCCAGGCTGTCGGGAATGTCCATCGTCCGGCAACGGTCCCAGAACGGACTGTCGGTCCGTTCGGTCAGCTTGTAGTGCAGGATGATGAAGTCGCGGATCTTCTCCAGCTCGTCGACGGCCTGCTGGTTGTAGCGGTTGACCACGGCCTCGCTGACGCCGTTGAACGGGAACAGCTGCATCAGCCGCGTCACGCCGATCATGATCAGGTGGATCGAGGTCGACTCCAGAGGTTCGACGAAGCCGCTGGCCAGGCCCAGGGCGACGCAGTTCTTGTGCCAGGTCTTGCGCCGGCGACCGGTGGCGTAGCGGATGACCCGCGGCTCGATCAGCCGCTCGCCGTCCAGCGCGCCCAGCAGAGTCTCGCGGGCCTCGTCGTCCGACATGTAGTCGCTGCAGTAGACCAGGCCGTTCCCGACCCGGTGCTGCAGCGGGATCTTCCAGCGCCAGCCGGCCTTGTGGGCGATGGCGCGGGTATAGGGCACGGCCGGACCGGTGGACTTGGTCTGCACGGCCAGGGCGCTGTTGGTCGGCAGCCAGTGGCCCCAGTCCTCATAGCCCGCCTTCAGGGTCTGTTCGATCAGCAGCCCTCGGAAACCGGTGCAGTCGATGAACAGATCGCCCTCGACCCGGTCGCCGTTCGCCATGACCAGGGCCTCGATGAAGCCGGTCTCGGCGTGCTGCTGGACGCTGGCGATCTTGCCCTCGATCCGCTTGACGCCCAGGCCCTCGCTCATCTTGCGCAGGAAGCGGCCATAGAGGGTGGCGTCCAGGTGGTAGGCGTAGTTCAGCTCGAACCCCTCGCCCACCGAGAACTTGTCGGCCTGCGCCGCCTTCAGTTCGAAGCAGTAGTCGCCCAGCTCGCCGCCGAAGCCCGCCGCCTTCGCCTGCATCCAGAAGTGATGGAAGCCGCCCATCCAGTTCGACTTCCCGACCTGGCCGAACGAGTGGATGTAGTGGTCGCCGATCTGGCCCCAGTTCTCGAACGAAATGCCCAGCTTGAACGTCGCCTGGGTGGCGCGCATGAACTCGGGCTCGTCGATGTCCAGCAGGGCGTTGAAGGTGCGGGCCGTGGGGATGGTCGACTCGCCCACCCCCACCGTGCCGATCTCGTCGGACTCGATCAGGCTGATCTCGAGCAGCGGCCCCAGCTGCTTGGCCAGCGCCGCCGCGGCCATCCAGCCCGCCGTACCGCCCCCGGCGACGACGACCTTCTTCACGACCTGATCTTGCATGGCGTCCCCTCCGGTCGTCGTCAGCGGTTCAAGCGATTGAGCAGATAGGCCCGCAGGCGCCGGGCCTTGCGGTCGTCCATCGGGCCAAGGTCACCGCGCGCGCCCTCGGGCAGATGCGCGCCGGCGCGGTCGGCGGGGCCGAAGATGTAGTAGTCGAACAGACGCTTCCAGGCCCGCTTCTCGAAATCGGGCCGGTCGCGCAGGCTGAGCACGCCGTGCAGCAGGGTGTTCATGGGGCTGTCCATGAAGTCCGGCGCGGCGTTCCASCAGTAGTTTATCAGCACGTTGAACGGATCCAGCGCCTCGACCTGGTGCCACCACAGGGCCGGGTAGACCAACACGTCGCCGGGCTCCAGCTCGGCGACCTGGGCCGCCGCCAGGGCGTCCTTGAACCGGGGGAAGCGCTCGAAATCCGGGGCGTCGAAATCGACCATGCTGACCGCCTGGCCGCCCGGCGTCGGGTCCAGCGGACCGGGATACAGGTTGTCGATCTGGTCGGGCGGGAACAGCGTGAACCGACGCCGGCCGACCGTGCAGCAGGCGATGTTGTTGGACATGTCGTAGTGAGCGGCGGCGACCGTGCGGTTGCCGATCCAGATGCTGGCCAGCGGCGTGGCGTCGCCCAGGGCGGCCAGGTCCAGGCCCAGGTCGTTCTCGGCGCGCAGGCCCGGCAGATAGGCGTCGATGTCGCTGGAGCCGATATAGAGCGACGGGCCGTCGGCGACGCCGAGCGTCTGTTCGATGCGCTCCAGGAACGCCCGCAGCGGCGTGCGCTCGGTCTGGAAGTTCAGGCGCGCGACGTCCTGGTCATAGCCGAACCGCCCCTTGATCTGCGGCGCGCCGGTATAGCCGACAAAGCGCTCGCCGCGATCGTGCGACAGCAGATAGTCCATGGCCGCGCGGGGCGAGGTCAGGCCGGCGCGCACCAGCGGCCAGTCGCGGGCCATGCCGCGAAAGATCGTCGGCTGTTGCCCCGCCAGGATGTCGTCGAACGGGATCTGGTCGGGCGTCACGCCCTCGACCACCGGCGTCTTGCGAGCGATGTCGATCATCGGATGTTCGCTCCCTCGATCTGGCGGCGGCTCGGACTCAAACCCCGGCGCGCTTGCGGTTCTTCAGCTCGACCAGGAACCCGACATTGCCCAGGGACGACAGCACCCACTGGGCGACGGCCAGGAATCCGGACCGGTGCAGCGCCTGCAGCCCTTCGCCGTCCAGTGCGGCGAACCGCTCCTGGGAGATCGTGTAGAGGTCGGGCAGCTCGTACTGGGTGTGGTCGTCCAGCTTGATCTCCACATCGACCGGCTCGATCAGGCCGTGGGCCTCGAAGGCCGCGAACATGGCCTTGCTGAACTCCAGCCCGTCATAGATCACGCCCAGCAGGCGCGCGACGTGCTGCAGATACGGCGAATTGCCGCCGGCCGGCAGGAACACCCGCTCGCCCCCGCCCTCGGCCTCCGCCGCGAGCACGCGAGGATCGTCGAGATCGACATGGATCATCGGCTCGCCGGCGCCGCTGCGCAGAGCGATCGAGAACGGTCCGCGCTGCTGGATGGCGGGAACGTAGCGGGCGTTCCATCCCCGCTCGTCGAGGAACAGGTTCTCGTCGCGGTCCAGGCCCAGCAGGGCCACCGACTGGAACGCCCCGTCGGCGTCCTTGCGGAAGAAGATCGGATACTCGCGCTGCACTCCCTCGAACTCGGTGGGGAAGATCAGCACCTGGTTGATGTCGTCGCCGAACCCGGCGTCGTGCCGGGTGACGACGCGCAGATCGCCATGGTCGACGTTGTTGAGCAGCACTCTGTTCGTCATGTCCGCCTTCCGCCCCCGCCACACGTCGCGGTTCGATGCGCGGTTACTGTAGAGAAGAAAGGGCCGCTGCGAACAGCGGCCCTTTCCCCCGACCTAGGCCGGGCCCGAGGACCCGGCCATCGCTGTCGCCCCCCTTAGAAGCGGTAGCGCGCTCCGAGCAGGAAGCGGCGGTCCAGTTCCTGGGCGTACCACAGCTCGTGTTCGTCGCGAGCGTAGGTGCGCAGGCTCTCGTTCAGCAGGTTGATGCCTTCCAGCGAGATCGCCAGCTTTTCCGTCACGTCGTAGCTGACGTTGAAGTCCACCTGCGCGAACGGCGCGACGAACACCGGGTTGCGCGAGCCGCCGCGGTTGGTGGCTTGCAGGAACTTGTCGCGCCAGTTGTAGGTCAGCCGCGCCGAGATCCCGTTCTTGTCGTAGATCAGGGTGGCGGCGGCCGTGTCGCTGAGACCCAGCAGGGCGAACTGGTCCTGGCCCGGGTCGGAAGCGATGTCGAAGCCGACGTCGCCGCGCACCAGGGTGTAGGYGCCCGAAACCCCGAAGCCGCTTTCGCCGAAGAAGTGCTGAACCGCGAATTCGAAGCCGTGGATCTTGCCGGTCTTGTTGTTGATCGGCTGGGCGACCTGGAAGGTGTACAGCGGATCGGCGGCGGTGGGCGACACGTCCGTCGCGGCCAGAACCTGGTCGACGAAGGCTTGGTTGAGGTCGCCGTTCGTACCGCGATTGGCCTGGAACACGGCCGTGGCGGCCGCGACCGAACCCGTGGTCTGGATCAGCGAGGTCATCGTGAACAGGTTCACGTCGGTCTGGTTGGCGCCGATCGTCGTCAGAGAGGCGCGGGCGTCGCCCGACCGCGTTCCGGCGACGCCGGAGCTGGCGTCACGCAGACCGAACAGGCTTTGGTTGAAGGTGCCCGTGCCCACGAAGTTGTTCACGCGCTTCTCGAAGAAGCCCGCCGAAACATAGCTGCTGGGCTTGTAGTACCACTCGACCGAGACATCGAAGTTGTCCGAGATCAGCGGCTGCAGTTCCGGGTTGCCGCGCGTGCCGAGCGGAATGGCCCCGTTGGCGACCGGGCGATTCGGCGCCTGGGCCGAGACCGAGGCGAACAGGTTGCCGTAGTCCGGCCGCGCGATCGTGCGGCTGAACGAGAAGCGCCCCACCACGTCCTCGACCAGCTCCACCTGGAAGTCCAGGGCGGGCAGCAGGTTGGTGTACTTGTTCTTGCCCGAGATGGGCGAGTAGGTCGACGTGGTGTCGACGCGGAAGTCGTTGTCGGCGGTCCAGACGATGGCCTGGGGCGTGCGGATCAGCGACACGGATTCCGACTTGGTTTCCTCGTAGCGCACGCCGGCGACCATGCTGGCCTCGCGGCCGGCCAATTCGCCCTTCCAGGTCAGCTGGCCATAGACGCCCCAGACGTCTTCTTCGACCTGGTTATTGTCCTGGCTGGTGACGCCCACCGCATTGCCGAGCGCGACATAGGGCTTCGACAGGGCGTTGTAGAGGTCGATCGCGTCGGCCCGGAAGGCCACCAGGCCCGCGCCGCTTTGCTTGAGATCGAAGTCGTCGAAGCGGCAGGACAGGCAGAATTGCTTGACCAGGCTGCCGGCGTACTGCTGCACGTCGCGCGGGTTCGAGATGCCCCAGCTGCCCAGGTCCTGCTGGGTGTTGATGGCGGCCTGCTTCATCTTCGAGTTGCGATAGTCGAAGCCGAAGTCGAAGCGGCTGCCGTTGTCGTCCAGGTCATAGGCCGCGTCGGCGCGGAATTCCTTGATCTTCTGGTCCTGGCTCTGGGCCGAGGTGCGCGCCACCTGGCTGCCCAGGTCGCCGATGCTGAGCACGCCGTTGCCGTCGCCGCGCGGCAGGGCGTCGTTGATCGTCACGGCCTGGACCGGGACCTTGCCGCTGTAGTCCACCGAGTGCGACGAGATGATCGGCGCGCCGATGCTGACCGAGGTCGAGCTGGTGCCGTTCGGCGCGTCGGGATCGCTCGACGCCTTGGAGACGTGGCCGTCCACCGAGATCTTGAAGCGGTCGTTGACGTCCCAGACGCCGTTCAGGCCGAACGACTGCAGCTTGTCCTCGTTGGCGCGATACTGCTGCTCGAAGCCCGTGTCCTTCGTCCCGCTGAGGGTTTCCTGCAGGAAGACGGCGGTGGCGACGGTGGGGTTCTTGTCGAAGGTCACCTTGTCGAACGGACGGTTGAACCAGTTGGTCTGGTCGTTACGGCGTTCGAACGACTTGTTGTCCGCATACAGGCCGTCGGCCGTGATCACGACGTTCTCGGTCGGGCGCCACTGCACGGTCGCCTGGGCGTTGATGCGCTCGCGGCTGCCTTGCGAGAAGTGGTAGCGGCTGTCGTTGGGGATCGCCACCAGGGTGCTGCCGTTGGCCGGCGCGTTGGTGATCTGGGTCGCGCCGCCGTTGCGGACGAAGCCGTTCGCCGGATTGATGAAGTCGGAATAGGTGCGGATGTTCCAGTCGTTCGACGTGGCGCTGCGGCTGGTGAAGTTGCGCTTCTGGTAGCTGCCGAACAGCGTGACGCCGAACTTTTCGTCCGCGTCGGTCCAGTTCAGCAGGCCCGAGACTTCCGGGGTGATCTTGGCCGCGCTTTCCAGCTTCTCGTCCATGCTGGTGTCGTAGACGGCCTTGGCGCCGATGCTGCCCGACAGGCCGCTTTCGCGGGCGTCGAACGGACGGCGGGTCTTGACGTTGATCGTCGCGCCGATGCCGCCCGACGGGATGCCCGCGCGGCCGGTCTTGTAGACCTCCAGGGTGGAGACGCCTTCCGACGCCAGGTTCGAGAAGTCGAACGAGCGGCTGGTGCCGGTCTGGAAGTCGGCCGACTGGTCGCCGCCGACGGTGGAGACGTTGGCCGTGGGCATGGTGCGGCCGTTCAGCGTCACCAGGTTGAAGCCGCCGCCGAAGCCGCGGACCGTGACCTGCGAGCCTTCGCCGTTGGAGCGGTCGATCGACACGCCGGGAACGCGTTGCAGCGATTCCGCCAGGTTGGTGTCGGGGAACTTGCCGATGTCTTCGGCCGAGATGGCGTCGACGACGCCGCTGTTGGAGCGCTTGATGTCCATCGCCCGCTCGAGCGAGGCGCGGATGCCGGTGACGATGATCTCGTCAACCGTGCTGCTGTCGTTGTTGCTCTGGGCCTGAGCCTGACCGCCGGCGAAGATCGCCACGGACAGCGCTATCAAAGACGCAGAAGTGTTCAGACGACGTTGTCGCTTCATAGCCGTTTCCCCGCACAAATGCCCCCACGCAGGAGCTTGGTTTTTTTGTTTCAGCACCGACAGGTTTGCCCCTCCGGTTTTTGCGATTCACGTCAAAAACCCTCGGATGTCGGCGAGTGCGTTAGCGGTAACATCAGTACGCGAAATCGGTCAAGCGCACGAAAAACGATTTTGACAGCGCTGTACCGGATCATTTTTCATACAAATGGCAGGAAACCTTGCGGAATAAGCGGATTGCCGTTTTTTTGACGAAAACGCCTTTTTCACAAGGCTTACCGATTGTTGCGGCATAGACACAGAACGCTGCGGCCACGCTTGCCTGGAGCTGGACCGCAACTTCGCGTTGACGCCAGGGTAACCTGCGTCGGAGAGCGCTCCGGGAGGTCGCCAGGCGAAACTCCGTTGACGCGACCGACAAGAATGTTACCGCTATCTTGGCTTTGAGAGCCGGCGCGCTCTTGTTCGCTTGCTCAATCCGCCCGTGGAACCTTCACGGGGCCGTCATCCTGGATGACGGCCCCGTTTTTTCGCGATCCATGATCGGCGCCCCCGGAGACTACGCCCCCACCGGATCCACCTTCGCCCACACCCGTCGCTCGGCCCCGAACCGGTCCGGGACCACGGTGCAGGCCACGTCCAGCACCATCGTCTGGCGGCTCTTCACGTCGTACGCCGGCCACGCGGGCTGGCCCGGCGCGCTGGGCTGTCCCGTCCGCGCGAAATTGGCCCACATGGTGCTGATGTTCTTGGCCGCCTCGAAGCGGTCGGCGCGGCTGCCGGCCAGGGTGGTGGGCGAGGCCACGGTGTTGAACACCAGCGGGATGTCGCTGGCGTGCATGGCCCCCAGCTCGATGTCGGTTCCGTCCATCTTGCGGTTGGAGCGGTAGGCGATGTTGTAGACATAGACCGGCGCCCGCCCCTGCGCCGCCTTGCGCTCGGCGGTGACCACCGAGCCGGCGCCCATGGCGTAGTAGCTGGCGGCCGCCAGGTAGAGGTCGCTGGGCGTCGCGCCGGGCCGGTCGGAGCGATAGGCGTCGATCAGCGCCTGGGCCTTGTCGCCGAACTTGCCCGAGAGGCGCTTGTTCAGCCCCGCCTCGTCCAGTCGGAAGGCCTCCACGTCCTTGCCCGTCCAGGCGAAGAAGGCCGCCTCGCTGTCCAGCCAGCCGATGATCAGCGGCTTGTCGGCGGCGCTGGCCGGGGCGGTCGGGTCGAACGGATGATGTGGCAGCAGGTCGCCGTCGAGGATCGGGCCATAGGTCCCGGGCGTCAGCGACTGGATGCCCCGCCAGCCGCCGCTGTCGCTCTTCACCTTGGCGTTCAGCGCCTTCTGGGCGGCCAGGATCTGGGGCGCGGGAACGTCCAGCAC
>NZ_JBFTZS010000174.1:0-8773 GCF_056406675.1 Caulobacter sp. P1_B12_2
GCCACGCCGATCTGCCAGGGCCTGCGCTTCCAGATCGGCGGCCTCGCGGGCGGCGGAGGCGGCGGTTCGGCCGCTTCCGGCGTGGGCGTTTCGACGACCTCGGCCTCGACCGCTTCGGCCGGCGCTTCCGGCGCTTCCGGGGCTTCAGGGACTTCGATCACAGCCGCGAAGCCGGCGATCTCGGCGGCGGGCCCCGCCTCAGGCGCTTCGACGACCTCCGCCTCGACGGCTTCGACCGGTGCGGCGGGCTTGGCCTTCGCTCTGGACCTGACCCGAGGTTTAGCAGCCTTGCGCTTGGGCGTCGCCGCTTCCAGCACATCCGCCGTGCTCGGCCCGGCGGTTGCGGCATCCGGTGTTTCTTCCGGGATCTCGGACGGCGTCGGGTCGGTGGGCTCGAGATCGTCGGCGGCGTCGGGCATTCGGATCGCACTCGTTCGGGCGGATGTTCGCCAGCAAGAGCGCGGGCAATAGCACAGGCGGCCCGCCCCGTGACGCGCGCCAAAGTCGCGTCGCGCAAAAAAATTGGCCGATCCCGCGAGCAGGACCGGCCAACAGTGGGGGGATGAACGAGGAGGCTCTAGAAGTTCACGTCCAGGCGGGCGCCGAAGTAGCGGAAGGCGTCGCGGCCCGGGAACCAGGTCTTGCCCGCAGCCGTCGGAATGGCCGGGTTGCTGTAGCCCGAGGTGCCGTTGCCCAGACCCTGGGCGTAGCGCTTGTCGAACAGGTTGTTGGCGAAGGCGGTCAGCTTGTACTTGCCGTCGCGGTCGGCGATGCCGACAGTCAGGTCGGCGATGCCGTAGGCCTTCTGGATCGTGCGCGGGTCCTGGCTGAGGGCGAAGTTGATGTCGTCCTGCCAGCGGACGGTGGCGCCGATAAAGCCCTTGAACGGCACGTTGTCCGGCAGATCGATGTCGTACTGGCCGCCGAGGCTGAACTTGTACTTGGGCACGTTGTTCAGGCGCGCGCCGTGCAGGTTCTGCTGACGGCCGCTGGTGGTCTGCGGCTTGCCGGCCACGATGGGCTGGAGTTGGGTGTAACAGGTGCCGGGGGCGCCCACCTCGCCGACGGGCAGCGGCGAGCCCGCGAGCGTCGGCTGGCCCGAGTAGCAGGGACCGTTGGGGAAATCGATCACCGTGGCGTCGGTGTAGGCGAAGGCCCCGTTCAGGCGGAAGTTCGAGGTGATGCGCGCCACGCCGTCCAGTTCCAGGCCCCGGGTGCGCAGGTGACCCACACTGTTGAGGAAGGTCAGGAAGGTGCCGTCCGGCAGGAACGACGTCACCGAGGTCTGGAAGCCGTGATAGTCGGCGTTGAACAGGGTGGCGTTGAAGTACACCCGACGGTCCAGCAGGCTGCTCTTGAAGCCCAGCTCGTAGTTCTTTGCCGTCTCGGGCGGCACGGGCATGTTCGCCGCGATCTTGGCGTCGAAAGTGCTGACCAGGTCATAGGCCTGACCCTTGTAGCCGGTCGAATAGGTGGCGTAGGTCATGATGTCCGGCGTCCACTTGTACTGGACCCCGACCTTGCCGGTCACCGCGTCGTCGTCATTCGCCCCGCTGAATTCCTGGATCGTGGTGGCCGCGCCCGGCGTGGTGCTGGCGAAGATCGTCTTGTGGAATTGGTAGTCGATCTTCTGGCGGTTGATCCGCGCCCCGCCCGTCAGACTGAGCTTGTCGGTCACGTCGAAGGTGGCGTTGGCGAAGGCAGAGTAGTTCTCGTTGGTGCTTTCGGCCAGGTAGCGGGCCAATTGCAGCACCGGACCGCGGTTCAGGTAGCGATCCAGCTCGTTGCGGGCGTACCAGAGGCCAGCCACGTAGCGCAGGCGGGTGTCGCCCGGCGAGGTCAGACGGAACTCCTGGGTCACCGACTTGGCGTGGAAGTAGCCATTGATCACCGCGCCGCTGTTGATGCCCGACGGGCTGGCGACGGGGAAGCCCAGCAGGAACGGCACGTCGGTGCCGTCGATGTCCTGGAAGTCGGTCATCTTCCAGCGGTCCTGCGAGGTGATCGACGAGAAGCTGTGGCCCTTCAGGACCGAGCCCTCGCCGAAGTTGTAGTCCAGGCGGGCCGTGCCGCCGAACACCTCGGAATTGCCTCCGCCGATCCGGTCGTCGGCCCGGACAAAGTGGTTGTTCTTGTCGATGGTGATCCCGCGCAGGGTGGTGGTGGCTGGGAAGCCCGGCTCGCCTTGGTAGTTGAGGCCCGGGGTCAGCTCGGTGATCGCGCTGGCGCAGCAGCTTGAGACGTTGTGGTTGAACCGCGGCGCCAGGCTGAGCTTGAGGTTCTCGGTGGGCGTCCACTCGATCTTGGCGGTCGCGGTCAGACCCGAGCTGCCGTTGACGTTCTTGCCGGTGGTCAGGTTCTTGAGGTTGCCGTCGTAGTCGCTATTGGCGACGGTCAGGCGGACGCGGATGTCGTCATTGATCGGGCCGGTGACCGTGAAGCCGGCGCGCTTTTCGCCGTCGTCGGTGGTCAGCAGCGTAGCCTTGCCGCCGAACGTGCTGGAGGGCGCGGAGGTGACGATGTTCAGCACCCCGGCGATCGCGCTCTTGCCGAACAGGGTGCTTTGCGGACCGCGGAGCACTTCCACGCGCTCGACATCGATCAGGTCCTTGAAGGCGGCGGCCTGGAAGCCGATCGGCACGTCGTCGATGACCACGGCGACGTCGGACTCGACGGCGATGCCGTTCGAGAAGGTGCCGATGCCGCGCATCTTGAT
The DNA here is from genome assembly GCF_056406675.1 of Caulobacter sp. P1_B12_2. Classification (NCBI taxonomy): domain Bacteria; kingdom Pseudomonadati; phylum Pseudomonadota; class Alphaproteobacteria; order Caulobacterales; family Caulobacteraceae; genus Caulobacter; species Caulobacter sp. P1_B12_2. Next base: position 2,717 of record NZ_JBFTZS010000174.1, read on the forward strand.
GCTGAAATTGCCCGGTTGCGAGCCGTAGTCGATCGATATCGAAGGCGACAGCTTCACCACGTCGCCCAGTTCGCGGACATTGTTGCGGTCGATCACGTCCTGGGTCAGAGCGGTCACCGACACCGGCACGTCCTGCAGGCGCTCGGCGCGCTTGGTCGAGGTGACGATGATCTCTTCCAGTTGGACCGACGGATCCGAACCGGCGGACTGGGCGTGGGCGACGCCGCACGCGGCGATCGCCGCGAACATGGCCGTGGACGCCAACAGGGCGCGTTGAATGGTTTTCATGATCTTCCCCTCGCTCCTCGCATGGCGCTGGCCGGTTGATCCGGTCAATTAAGAGCGCCTAATTTGGTAAGGCCAAAAATGGCCAGTGGTCAGGGTAATTGTCAAGTAGGTAGCGACATCGTTGTCATTTCGCCCTAACTACTGAAATTGCGCGACCTCACCGGCTCAGGCCGGCGTGACGGCAACGATGCCTTTGCGCGCAGTCACGGAATATGGTCATTTAGCCTTGCGGCCGGGTGGCAAATTGGTAATGCCAGACTGGTCACGAGATGAGGGGCGAATGATCCGCAAGCCACCAAGCGCGAACGCCGAACGATGAGCGAAGCCGGAATGAAGCTCCGCCCCAGCACCGATCGGGAAGGCCTGGCCAGGATGACGGCTCAGGACATCCGCGACACCTTCGTGATCGACGACCTGTTCCAGCCGGGACAGGTGTCGATGACCTATGTCGAGGTCGATCGCGCCGTGGTGGGTTCGGTCGCGCCCATGGCCGCCCCCCTGCTCCTGCCCACCGATCGCCGCCTGGCCTCGGGCTATTTCTGCGAACGCCGCGAACTGGGCGTGACCAACATAGGCGGCCCTGGCTGGATCGAGCTGGACGGCGCCCGCCACGCGCTGGACAATCTGGACAGCCTCTATGTCGGCCGCGGGGTCCAGACCGTGACCTTCGCCAGCGTGTCGATCGACGCGCCTGCCAGGTTCTACTTCGTCAGCTATCCGGCCCACGCCGCCCACCCCAGCCGCGTGGTGCGCAAGGACGAGGCCCGGGTGATCCAGGCCGGCGACCAGAAGACCGCCAACCGCCGCGTCATCCGCCAGAGCATCCGTCCCGGCCTGGTCGAGACCTGCCAGCTGGTCATGGGCTTCACCGAGCTGGAGCCCGGCAATGTCTGGAACACCATGCCGCCGCACACCCACGGACGGCGCAGCGAGATCTACATGTATTTCGACGCCGCACCCGCCCGGGTGATGCACATCATGGGTGAGCCGTCGAATCCCAGGACCGTGTTCATGGACGATGGCGAAGCTGTGTTCTCGCCCAGTTGGTCGATGCACAGCGGAGTCGGCACGGCTGACTATCGCTTCGTCTGGTCGATGGGCGGCGAGAACCTGGACTTCGACGACATGGACCACCTGACCCTGGCCGACCTGCGCTAGGGCCCGGTCGGTGCTCGAAGACAAGAACAAGAACGACTAGGGAGACGAGATGATGTTGCGACGCCTGACCGGAACGCTTCTGGCCACCGCCGCCCTGCTGGGGTCGCTGCCGGCCTGCGCGGCGACGCCGGCCAAGTCCCCCGCCAAGGCCAGCGCCAGCGCGCCGGCCCATGCGGCCGTCCTGGCGGTCGGCGCCCACGTGGCCGACTGGCAACTGAGCCACATGGACAATTTCGACTACGTGCCCGCCTCGCAGTTCCGGCGCGATACCGAGGCGCCGCGCGACTGGATCCAGGCGGCGTTCTACATCGGTCTGACCGCCTTCGCCGACGCCCAGAAGGATTCCAAATACGCCGACGCGATCGTGGCCCACGGCCAGGCCGAGGGCTGGGGCTTCGACAAACGTCCGCGCCACGCCGACGCCGACGCGACCGGCGCCGTCTGGATTTGGTCCGCCGCTCACACCCACGACGCGACGAAGTTGGCTCCGACCCGCGCCCGCTTCGACGCGGTGCTGGCCGATCCCTCGCACGTCGATCTCGGCTTCGAGGCCAAGCCGCCCCAAGGCGGGGATCCCTATTGCCAGGTGCGCTGGTGCTGGAGCGACGCCATCTTCATGGCCCCGCCCGCCTGGATCGCCCTGTCCAAGGAGACCCGGGATCCGCGCTACCTAGCCCATGCCGACAGCGAATTCTGGGCGACCACCGACCTGCTCTACGACAAGACCGACCACCTCTATTTCCGCGACAGCAGGTTCATCGCCCGGCGCAGCGAGGCCGGCGCCAAGATCTTCTGGGGCCGAGGCAACGGCTGGGCCTTCGCCGGGATCGCCCGCATCCTGCAGGACCTGCCCAAAGACCACCCCAGCCGACCGCGCTACGAGGCGCTGTTCCAGCAGATGGCGGCCAAGATCGTCACCCTGCAGGGCGAGCAAGGCTATTGGCCGGTGTCCCTGCTGGAGCCGCAGAAGACGCCCGAGACCAGTGGCACCGGCTTCTTCGTCTACGGCCTGGCCTGGGGCGTGAACCACGGCCTGCTGCCCGCCGCCCAGTATCGCCCGGCGATCGACAAGGGCTGGACCGCCCTGGCCGCCGCGGTCGAGCCGGACGGCAAGCTGGGCTGGGTGCAGCGGGTGGGCGCCGCGCCCGATCAAGTGGGGCCCGACGACACCCAGCTCTACGGCGTCGGCGCGTTCCTGCTGGCCGCCAGCGAGGTGTCCAGGCTGCCCGCCGGCGGCGGACGGTGACGTCGTTTGCCCCGCCGCCCGTCCCCGCTAGGATRATCGACATGACCACCGGCGCCTCAGATCCCCAGAAGCTGTACCAGCAGATCGCCCGAGCGATCGCCACGTCGATCAACGACGGCCGCTACGGCCCCGGCGACAAGCTGCCGTCCGAACGCGAACTGGCCGATGACTTCGGGGTAAGTCGTCCGACCGTTCGCGACGCCATGATCGCCCTGGAGTTCCAGGGCCTGGTCGAGGCGCGCCAGGGGTCCGGAGTCTATGTCAACGCCGTGGCCGCCCCCGGGGCCGACGATCCGGCCGAGGTCGAGGTCGGCGCCCTGGAGCTGACCGAGGCGCGACGTCTGTTCGAAGGCGAGGCCTGCGCCCTGTCGGCGGCCACCGTCACCGACGAGAACCTGGCCTCGCTGGACCAGATCGTCGGCCAGATGGCCCGCAGCTTCGCCCCCGACGAGGTCGAGCGGCTGGAGCAGGAGTTCCATCTGGCCATCGCCCGCGCCACCGGCAACGCCGCGATCGAGGCCGGCGTCGAGGACCTGTGGACCCTGCGCCAGCAGTCGCCCGCCTGCGTGGCCATGCTGCGGCGGGCCCGCGCCCATGGCGGCGGCGACTTCGTCGAGGAACACCGCCAGATCATCGCCGCCCTGCGCCAGCGCGATCCCAAGACCGCCCGCCAGGCGATCCACGCCCACCTGGCCCAGGTGATCGACGACCTGCTGGCCGTGACCGAACTCGACGCCCTCCAGCAGACCCGCCAGAAAATGGCCGAGCAGCGACGCGAGCTGGCTCGGCGCACAGAGATCTAGAGCGAGCCCCCTGATGTCCAAGCTGATCCTGTCTCTCGCAGTCGCCGCGAGCCTGTCACTGCCCGCTCTGGCCCTGTCCGGCCCGGCGCGCGCCCAGGCCGCCCCCGTCCTCCCGCCGCTGGTCGAACCGGTGCTGACCAAGCCCGACGCCGAGGGCCAGAAGTCCCGCGCCATCGTCGCCTACGCGCCCTATCGCTACGACGACATCCTCTGGGAGAACGACCGGACCGCCCACCGGATCTATGGCCCCGCCCTGCAGGCCTTCGAACCGCCCTCGACCTCCGGCATGGACGCCTGGGGCAAGCTGGTGCGCTGGCCGTTCATGGAGCGCCAGCTGAAGACCGGAAAGCAGCACGACTTCCACGGCGAGGGGCTGGACTTCTACGACGTCAACACCTTCCGGGGGGCCGGCGGCCTGGGCGTCTGGCAGGACAACAAGCTGTGGACCTCGCGCAACTGGAAGTCCTACGAGATCCTCAAGACCGGCGGCGACGTCGCGCAGTTCAAGGTTACCTACGCCCCGTGGCCGGTCGATGTTGACCGCAAGGTCTGGGAGACCCGCACCTTCACCCTGCCGCTGGGCACCAACTTCACGCGGATGGTCTCGACGATCAGCTCCGACAAGCCCGGGCCTCTGGTTATCGGGATCGGCATCAGCAAGCGCAAGGCAACCCACCAGGGCGCGGGCGGGGTGCTCACCAAGGATCTCGGCGCCGGCCGGGTTTCCTATTGGGAGCCCACCGATCCCGTGAAGGGCACGATGGGCATCGCCCTGATGGTCGATCCCAAGGCCCTGGTCGAGGTCCGCCAGGACGCCGACAACTATCTGGTCCTGGTCAAGGTCGAGCCCGGCAAGCCGTTCGTCTACTACATGGGCGCGGCCTGGGACAAAGGCCTCGACTTCCACGACCGGGCCGGCTGGGAAGCCTATGTGAAGGACCAGAAGCCGGATTTCGATCCGGCGCACTGAGGCCTTGGCGGAACCGCCGGCGATCGGCGCGCGCTCCCCGGACTGGCGCGAACGGACGAGTTCACGATGGGCAAGCGATCTGAAGCGATAGCGACGGCGGCCCGACGCCCGGTGCGGGCGTCGTTGTCGGCCGCCGCCCTCGTCGTCGACTGGGCCACCCTGGCCGCCCTGGGCGCCGCCACGGTCGCCCTGCTGATCGCCACGCGGCTGCCGCGTCGCCGCAAGCGTTCCTGATTTCAAAAGATTGTTGGTGCGGGCGGCCGGGGTCGAACCGGCACTCCTTTCGGAACCGGATTTTGAGTCCGGCGCGTCTACCAGTTCCACCACGCCCGCACGGCGCCGACCTGCCCGAGGGCCCGGTCGCTTCCCCACTCCAATAGGCCGGACGCCAGAGCGTCTCGACGAGGGGAGTGCTGTCTAGCAAAGGCGCGGGCGAAGTTCCAGACGCCTTTGAGCGCTTTCCACACCGCGCCATCCGGCCGATGCTGCCCGCGCCCGCTGGAGACGCCGCCTTGCCCCATCCTCCCCGCCCCGGTCCCCGCAACCTGATCACCGACGTGCCGGGCCTGACCGTCGGCCACGCCGCCGACGAGGCGGTGCGCAGCGGCGTGACCGCCCTGCTCTGCCCCGGCGGCTGGGTCGGAGCGGTGGACGTTCGCGGCGGCGGGCCTGGGATTCGCGAGAGCGACGTGCTGCGGCCAGAAAACAATTTCAGCCGGGCTCACGCCGTCGTCCTGTCGGGCGGTTCGGTGTTTGGCCTAGGCGCGGCGGACGGCGTGACGGCGGTCCTGTCGGCGACGGGACACGGGCTTCGGCGCGTGCCGGACCTGCCGGCCATCCCGATCGTGCCCAGCGCGGTGCTGCACGACCTGGGCAACGGCGGCGACAAGGCCTGGGGCCTCGATCCGCCCTATCGCGCCCTGGGCATGGCCGCCGTCGCGGCGGCCGGCGAGGACTTCGCCCTCGGCTCGGTCGGGGCTGGACGCGGGGCGATGGCCGGGCTGCACAAGGGCGGCGTCGGCTCGGCCTCGCTGGACCTAGGCGACGGCCTGGTGGTCGGGGCGCTGGTGGCGGTCAATCCGGTGGGCTCAGTCTACATGCCCGGCGGCGAGGCGTTCTGGGCCTGGCCGTTCGAGATCGACGCCGAATTTGGTGGACGCGCTCCCGATCCGTCGGTCCAGGCGGTCGAGCCGATCCCCGACGACACCAAGCTGGCGGCGCTGGGCCGGTTCAACGCCGGCGAAAACACCACCCTGGCCGTGGTGGCGACCACCGCCGCTCTGACCACCGCCGAGGCCACGCGCCTGGCGATGATGGCCCAGGACGGCTTGGCGCGGGCGATCCGGCCGGTCCACACCCCATTCGACGGCGACGTGGTCTTCGCCCTTTCCTCTGGCGCGGTAGAGATCGGCGAGGGTCCGGCGCGATCGCTGACGATCGCCCGACTGGGTTCGGCGGCCGCCGACACCCTGGCTCGGGCGATCGCGCGCGGGGTGTTCGAGGCCCGCTAGGACCCCGGCGCGGTGTCGGCCCCGTAGAGCGTGCCGGCGGCGCTTTCGAGCTGGCCCAGCAGGCGCTTGAGCGTCGCGACC
>NZ_JBFTZS010000175.1:0-8577 GCF_056406675.1 Caulobacter sp. P1_B12_2
CCGCTGCGCGAGGCGATGACCTGGATTCCCGGCGGCGTCTTCACGATGGGATCTGACGACCACTATCCCGAGGAGCGGCCGGCGCGGCGGGTTTCGGTCGACGGGTTCTGGATCGACCTCTGGAAGGACGCCTCGCCCGGGGTGGTCAAGGAAGCCCTGCCCAAGCTGGCGACCAAGCCGCTGTCGCCCGCCGCCACGGGCCTGGCGCGGCGCGTGCTGGCCACCGGCGCCAACGCCCCGGCCGGGATCGGCGACGATCCGGAGCTGGGCGCGACCCGGGCGCTGGCCCTGATCGCCCTGGGCGACGCCAAGGGCGCCGACGCCGTGCTCGACCGCGTTCCCGGCGTGGCGGCCAGCGCCCAGCTGTCGATGGCGGCGGCCGAGGCGGCCCTGATCACCGGCGCCGACGACAAGGCCTGCCGGATCGGCGAGGCGCTGAGCGTCGAACGCGGCGCGCCCTACTGGCTGCGGTTGCGGGCTTTCTGTCAGGCCCTGGCCGGCCAGCACGACGCCGCCCAGCTGACCTTCAGCCTGGCCGCCCAGCAGACCAAGGACGCCGACTACGCCCGCCTGATGAACGCCCTGCTGTCCGGCACGCCGACGGACATGGCCAATCTGGGGAACGGCGTCAACTACGCCCTGTCGCGCAAGCTCGGGCTGGACGTGGCGCTCGCCAGGGGGACCGCTTCGCCGGGCGTGAAGTCGGTCCTGCCCCCGGAACCGTTCGACGGCACCTCCGCCCAGGCCCGCGATTGGCGGTTCCTGCGCGACATCGACCTCAGCCGGTTCACCGACATCTCGCGCACCGCCGCGCCGAAGCTCGCGGAGCTGGTCAGCGCCGACGCCGATTTCAGCGATCCCCTGTTGCTGGCCCGCGCGGCCCTGGCGGCCGGCGACCTGGCGACGGCCCAGGCCATCCGGGGCAAGCTGACCGGCGACACCCTGCCCGGCGGGGCCACCACCCTGGACCTGGCCCTGCTGGACGCGACCTTGGCCGCTGCTGAGGGCAAGAAGGACAGTCAGATCCTCGACGGCCTGATCGAGCGCGGCGTCCAGGGCGGCGCCAAGTCGCCCGCCCSGCCGGCGGCCCTGATCCTGGCGGCGCTGGGCGGGCCGATGAGCCCGGAAGCCCGCGCGTCGTTCGCCACCTTCGACCCCGGCAAGTCCGCCGCTTCGGCCGGGCGGCTGATCGTGCTGGACGACGCGGCCGGCGCCGGCCGCCAGGGCGAGGCGGCCCTGCTGGCCCTGTCGATYGCCGCCGACGCCGGAGCCAATGGGCCCGGGCCCGTCGATCGCGCTCGGCTGGTGCGCGCCCTGCTGAAGGCCGGTCTGGAAGCCGACGCTCGCGCCTTCGCCGTGGAGGGGCTGCTGGCGCTGCAGTTGAAATGACCACGGCCGCTTCAGGCTGGATCGACGCCTTCCTCGAGATGATGGCCGTCGAGCGCGCGGCGGCCCGCAACACCCTGACCGCCTACGAGAAGGACCTGGCCGACGCCCGGCTGTTCCTGGCCGCGCGCGGCGACCTGGACGGCGCCTCGGCCGAGGCGATCGAGGCCTATTTCGCCGACCTGGGCGCGCGCGGCCTGTCGCCGGCCACCGCCGCGCGCCGCCGCTCGGCCCTGCGCCAGTTCTACCGGTTCGTGCTGGGCGAGGGCTGGCGCGACGACGACCCCTCGCGCCGGGTCGAGGCCCCCAAGGCCGGGCGACCGCTGCCCAAGGTGCTGTCGCGCGACGCGGTGCTGCGGCTGATCGCGGCGGCGGCCGCCAAGGACGKGGCCCAGGGTCTGCGCCTGGCCTGCATGATCGAGCTGCTCTACGCCTCGGGCCTGCGGATCTCCGAGCTGCTGAACCTGCCCCTGGCGGCCCTGGCCCGCGACCCGGCCTTCCTGATGGTCAAGGGCAAGGGCGGCAAGGAACGGCTGGCTCCCTTGAACGACGCGGCGCGCACGGCGGTGAAGGCTTATTTGGAGGCAAGGCCGCAATTCCTGCCAAAGGGCGTCAAGGAGAGCGCCTGGCTGTTCCCGTCGCGCGCCAAGAGCGGGCGGCTGACGGCGCGGCGGGTTTCGCAACTGCTGGAGGACGCAGCCATCGCCGCCGGGATCGACCGCGAGACGGTCAGTCCCCACGTCCTGCGCCACGCCTTCGCCACCCATCTGCTGGAGGGCGGCGCCGACCTGCGCGTCATCCAGACCCTGCTGGGCCACGCCGACATCGCCACGACCCAGATCTACACCCACGTGGCGGGGGATCACCTGACGCAGGTGGTCAAGAGCAAGCATCCGTTGGGACGGAAATAGCCGACCCGCTTGTCATCCCCGACAAGCCCGGCGAAGCCGGGCGCAGATCCGGGACCGCCGGACGCTCTGAGTTCACACGTCGGTCCCGGATCTTCGCGCTGCGCGCTCGTCCGGGATGACAGGGTTTTGTGTTGCGCCAGGGTGCTGATAGGAACCCCCACCTTTCAGGAGAATCCCATGTCGGACGAAACCCGCGACAGCAACGGCACGATCCTGGCCGACGGCGATAACGTCACCCTGATCAAGGACCTCAAGGTCAAGGGCTCGGGCGGCGTGACGCTGAAGCGCGGGACGCTGGTCAAGAACATCCGCCTGACCGGCGACACCGACGAGATCGAGGCCAATGTCGAGAAGGTGCGCGGCCTGGTGCTGCGGACCGAGTTCGTGAAGAAGGCCTAGGCGGGGCGTATCGCGCGCGTCGTCAGGCGGTCGGCGCTCCAGAACGCCAGGGTCGCCAGCAGCAGCAGGGCCAGGGCCGTGTAGTCCAGCCAGGCGATCGCCGGATGGATCAGGTACGGCGTCGGCCACAGCGCCCGCAGCGCCAGGGTGTTGGCGGTGTGGGCGGCCGCGCCGATCAGCACGGCCGCGGCCAGTCCCCGGGGGTTCCAGCGCACCAGGAACCAGGCCGCCGCCGCGAAGCCTGCCGCCTGGACCAGCAGGGCCGCCACATGCCAGGCGGGAAAGGCCAGCACCGAGGCCAGCGCCTCGTCCGCCGTGCGGCCTTCGAAGATGCGGAACCGTCCGGCCCAGCCGTCCAGGCCGTGAAGCTTCAGGTCGATGGCGATGGCCACCATGTTCAGCGGCGCGAAGGCGTGGGCGGCGGCGGCCAACAGGCTGAGGGCGGCGACCGCCAGGCGGGCGGTGAACAGGGCGATCCGCATGGGCGACATCCTCTGGCGATAGGCGGTCCAGGCGCAGCCGGCCGCGAAGGCCAGGGCGGTCCCGGCCTCGTCGATGGCGGACAGTTCGGCCTGCATGCCCAGCGCCCAGTCGAGGCGATGGGCGGGCATGACGGCGGCGGCGTGGCGCAGCAGGCGCTCGGCGATGCGGCGGGCAAGACGGCGGGCCAGGGTCATCAGGCCGTCCTCGGGCCGGCGCGAACCGGCTCGGCCAGGACCTCGCCGGCGGCGCGCTCGCGCGCCAGGGCCGCGCCCTTGTCGGTCAGGCGATAGGCGTGGCGCGGCGGCCGGCCGGCCTGCAGCGGCTGGCGCCATTCGGCCTCCAGCAGGCCCTGGTCGCTGAGCCGGATCAGCAGCGGATAGAGGGTGCCCGACTTGAGGCCCGTCTCCTTGGACAGGTCGTAGCCGTAGCGCCAGGCCTGGGGCTGGGCCAGCAGGGCGGCGAGGACGCTACGGGTTTGTCGCGAGATGTTCGGCGCGCGGGTCATGGAGCCATTAGCAACATATGTAGAGTTTGAGTCAAGGGATCTGTGGCGAGCCCCTCGCGGGAGCTCACGGCGCGGTCAGGGACCGGTCTGCGTCGGCGGATGTTTATTCGCTCCCCTCGCGTCCGAGCACGACATGCGTCGCGAGCTCGGTAGCGGTGGACTCCGTCACGCGATAGCCCAGGCGCGGTAGATCCAGGCCCTCGAACATCGCCTCGCCCCGTCCCAGGAGGACAGGCGAAAACGCGACGTGCAGGTCATCGATCAGGCCGGCCCGCAGATACTGGCGAACGGTCGAGACCCCGCCTCCGATCTTGACGTCACGGGCTCCCGCCGCGTCGCGCGCGCGCTCGAGCGCGGCGTGGATCCCATCCGTGACGAAGTGGAACGTGGTGCCGCCCTCCATGACGATCGGCTCGCGGGCATGGTGCGTCAGGATGAAGGTCGGCGCGTGATAGGGCGGGTTGTCGCCCCACCAGCCTTTCCAGCCGTCGTCCAGCCAGTCCCCACGCCCGGGACCGAACATGTTCCGGCCCAGGATGAAGGCTCCGAAGCCGTCCATCGAGCGGTGGGCGAAGGTCTCGTCCACGCCCTCCGAGCCGCCGCCCTGGCCGAACATCGCCTGGAAGGTCTTCGTTCCGAAGAACCAGCGATGCAGCTCCGTCCCACGCTTTCCCAGCGGATCTTGAAGACTCTGTTCCGGGCCCGCCCCGAACCCATCCAGGGATACGGAGAACCCCGCGACTCTGACACGACTCACCGTGCGCCTCCTCTATCGATGGAACTGTGCTGGATTGGCCGGCGCGCGTCGATCGGCAGGTTCAAGGCGCGCCCTCGAACGCCGCCTTCAGCTTGGGCATGTCCAGCTTGATCATCTGCATCATGGCGCCGAACATCCGGCCGACGGCGGCCTTGTCGGGGCTGGAGGTCAGGTCGAGGAACTCCTGCGGGACGATCTGCCAGGACAGGCCGAACCTGTCCTTCAGCCAGCCGCACTGGCTCTCCTTGCCGCCGTCGGCGGTCAGGGCGGTCCAGTAGCGATCGACCTCGGCCTGGTCGGCGCAGTGGACCACGAACGACACCGCCTCGGTGAAGGTGAAGTGCGGACCGCCGTTCAGCCCGCTATAGGCCTGGCCGTTCAGCTCGAAGCCGATGGTCATCACCGTGCCGGCCGGACCGGGGCCGCTCTCGCCGTAACGCGCGACGCTGGTGATCTTCGAATTGGGAAACAGCGAGACGTAGAAATTCGCGGCCTCCTCGGCCTGGGTGTCGAACCACAGGAACGGGGTGATCTTCTGCATGGGGTTTCCTCCGGAGGCCGGTGCACGGCGTTTGACCGAAGGACGATCAAGACCCGCGACTTCCGACATCGGCGCGCGCTTTTCGACGAACCGTCGGTCTCAAGCGGCCGCCAGCAGGTCCACGCTCTTGTGGTCGGGGTCGCAACCCGCGACCAGGATCACGTCACCCTGGGAATTGTCGGTGCGCAAGGCGAGGATGGCCTGGTAGGCGGGCGAGGCGTACCAGGCGCGGGCCGCCGTCAGGTCCGGAAAGGCGATGACCACGATGTCGCCGGGCCACTGGCCCTCCAGCACCTCGACCTTGGCGCCGTGGACGACGAACCGGCCGCCGAAGGGTTCGAGCGTGGCGTCGATGCGCTGCAGGTATTCGATGATGCCGGGACCGAAATCGACGCTGCGCAGATGGGCGATGCCGTAGGCGGACATGACGGGGCTCCAGGTTGCGATGACCCAGCCTCGCCCGCCGTCGTCGGCAAATCGATGACCTGGCAGGTTATGCGGTCAGGTGAACGCCGCCGCGTTCAGGGCCGAGACCTGCAGGTCGGTGACCCGGCGGATCATCCGGATCGCCAGCACGCCCGCGGTCAGGGCCGAGGCGAAACAGATGATCGTGATCACCGAGGCCGCCGTCTGGCCGCCGGCGGTCATGGTCTTGCTCGCCAGGTTGGACAGCGTCCCCGTAAAGTTGCTGGTCAGGAAGAAGCCCCACCACCAGCGCAGCAGCTTCGGGGCGTCCAGTCCTTTCCAGCCGATGGGATCGGCGCTGACACGCCAGGTCTGGTCCAGGCCCTGGAACGGCTTGTACAGCGCGGCGAAGGGCACGAAGAACCAGCCGACGTTCCAGCCGGGGCTGACCTCCATGCCTTTCGACAGGGTCTGGGCGTTGCGGTTGGCGCGATGCACCCACATCAGGAACAGCACCAGATAGGGGACCAGGGTCAGCAGGTAGAGGATCGCCGCAAGCCCGTAGGCGATGACGAAGGGTTCGAAGCCCGGCGCCATGCCGTCGACCAGGCCGCCGCCCTTCAGGCCCAGCAGCTTGGATAGGTTGATCAGGGTGAGCAGGGTCATCGCCGCCAAGGCGACCAGGTGGACCGAGATGCCGACGATCGCGCCCTTGGCGCGCTTCTTCGGATCCTTCGGCGTGTAGATCTTCTTCTTTTTCATTGATCGCCCCCCAGCGGTGGACCCCGGAGCTAGACCGTTTCGAGAGCGCCGACAACGCCGCCGTTGCCGCCCCCGCCGCCGCGCACTAGTTACGCTGCATGGCCGCTTCCGAGATCGAACCCTTCCACGCCATCGCCATCAGCCGTCTGGCTCACCAGATGAAGGCGCAGGGCCAGTCGATCATCCACATGGAGTTCGGCCAGCCATCGACCGGCGCGCCCAAGGCCGCCATCGCCGCGGCCCATCACGTGCTGGACACCGACGGCATGGGCTATTGGGAAAGCCCCGCCCTGAAGGCGGCGATCGCCCGGCGCTACGCCGATCTGGACGGGGTGAGCGTCGATCCCGAGCGGATCATCCTGACCTGCGGCGCCTCGCCGGCCCTGGTCCTGGCCCTGGCGTCCAACTTCCAGCCCGGCGACCGCGTGGCCCTGGCCCGGCCCGGCTACGTGGCCTATCGCAACACGTTGAAGGCCCTGAACCTGGTCCCGGTCGAGATCGCCTGCGGGGCCGAAAGTCGCTTCCAGCTGACCGCCGCGCACCTGGCGGCGCTGGAGCCCGCGCCCGCCGGCGTGATCATCGCCAGTCCGGCCAACCCGACCGGCACCATCATCCCCGCCGCCGAACTGGAGGCGATCGCGCAGGTTTGCCGCGCGCGCGGAATCCGCGTGGTTTCGGACGAGATCTATCATGGCCTCAGCTACGGCGAGCCGGCCGTTTCGATGCTGGCGTTCCAGCCGGACGCCCTGATCGTCAACAGCTTCTCCAAATATTTCAGCATGGCCGCCTGGCGGCTGGGCTGGGTGGTCGTGCCGCAGGGCCAGATCCAGCGGGCCCGGGCCTTCATGGGCAACCTGTTCCTGACCCCGCCGTCGCTGAGCCAGCACGCGGGGCTGGTCGCCATGGACTGTCTCGACGAACTGGAAGGCCATGTGGCCGTCTACCGCGCCAACCGCGCCCTGCTGCTGGACGCCCTGCCGGCCCTGGGCCTGGCCTCGATCGCCCCGCCGGACGGGGCCTTCTACATCTATGCCGACATCGGCCACCTGACCGATGACAGTCTGGCCTTCTGCGAACAGCTGCTGCGCGACACCGGCGTGGCCACAGCGCCGGGCGTCGATTTCGACCCGGTCGACGGTCGGCGGTTCATCCGCTTCAGCTTCGCGGTCTCGACGGCGGAGGTCGAGGAGGCGCTGCGGCGCGTGACGCCGTGGTTCGCGGCCCGCGCTCAGCGCTGAAGCAAAGCCTTGCCGATCGGCCTGGGCGGCTGGGTCTGCAACACCACCGAGGTCGTGACCGGGCCGAACCGCCCGATGGCGTCGACGATCGCCGCCAGGTCGGCGGCCGACGGAACCAGCGCCTTGAGCACATAGCAGTCGTCGCCGGTCACCCGGTGGACCTCGACGATGTAGGGCAGGCGCTCGAAGGTCTCCAGGCAGGCGCGCATGTGCTCGTGGGTGGTCTTCAGGCGGATGATCGCGCTGAGCGTCAGGCCCAGGGCCAGCGGATCGATCCGCGCGCCATAGCCGGTGATGACCCCCCGCTCCTCCAGCCGCTTGACCCGTTCCGACATCGACGGCTGTGACAGTCCGATCCGCCGCCCCAGCCCCGACAGCGAAATGCGACCATCGGTCTGAAGCGCTTCGATGATGGCGATATCCTTGGCGTCGAGGCCGTCTGGGAGAGACATCTGCGGTTGTCACCTTGAATTCATCGGAACTATCGCGCTTTCGCCGATGAACCGCCATGCACTTTTGAACACCGTTCGGCCATTCTGGCGGAAGCCAGGGAGAGCGCGATGCGACTGATCGGAATGCTGGATTCACCCTATGTGCGCCGCGTGGCGGTGACCCTGCGGCGGCTGGACCTGCCGTTCACGCACGAGCCGGTCTCGGTGTTTCGCCACTACGACGCCTTCGCGGCGATCAATCCGGTGGTCAAGGCGCCGACCCTGGTGACCGATGACGGCGTGGTGCTGATGGAGTCCGGCCTGATCATCGAGCACCTGGAGCGGTTGGCCGGGCGAAGCCTGGCGCCCGACGGCGTCGCCGACCACGCCCGCGCCCAGCGGATCCTCGGCCTGGCCCTGGCCGCCTGCGAGAAGACCGTGTCGCTGGTCTACGAGTTCAATCTGCGCCCGGAGGAGAGGCGGCACGCGCCCTGGATCGACCGGGTGCGCGGCCAGGCCGGCGCGGCCTGGCGACTGCTGGAGGCCGAACTGGCCGCGCCGCCGGCCTGGCTGGAGGGCTCGCAGGCCTGGGTCACCAGCGCGGTGACGTGGACCTTCGCGACCAAGACCCTGCCGCAGTCGGTCGATACGGCGGCCTGTCCGAGCCTGGCGGCCCTGACCGAAAAAGCCGAGGCGACGCCGGCGTTTCTGGCCATGCCGTACGACTAGGTCCCAACCCCCAGCCGTCATCCTCGGACT
>NZ_JBFTZS010000176.1:0-8562 GCF_056406675.1 Caulobacter sp. P1_B12_2
GCCGCTCTACGGGGCGCCCAGCACCGCCGCCGTCTCGCCGCCGTCGTCCGAGACCGTGGCGCAGCTGGAGGGCCGGGTCGCCGTGCTCGAGACCGGTCAGCAGCGGGCGCTGGACGCCGCCGGCGCGGCCCTGGCCGCCGCCACTCTGGCCGACGCCGCCCGCACCGCCCGGCCGTTCCCCGAGGAACTGGCCAGCCTGGAGCGGGTCCTGCCCCTGTCGCCCGACCTGCGAGCCCTGTCCCGCCTGGCCCAGGACGGCGCCCCGACCCGCGCGGGCCTGGCCGACGAGTTCGAGACCCTGGCCGGCCGCGTCACCGTCGCCGCCCGCGACCCTGGCCGCAACGCCGACTTCCTGGCCAAGCTGCAACACGCCCTGTCCAGCATCGTCTCCATCCGCCAGGTCGGCACGACCCAGGGCCAGACCCCCGACGCGGTGCTGGGCCGCGCCCAGAAGCTGCTGAACGAGGGCGACATCGAGGGCGCTCTGAGCGACCTGGAGAGCCTCCCGGCCGCCGCCCAGACCGTGCTGGCGCCCTGGCGCGCCGCCGCCGCGCGCCGGGTCGAGATCGACCGCCACATCGCCGCGATCCGCGCCGACGCCCTGGCCGGCCTGGTCCAGGCGCACAGTCCAGCCTTGCCGCCGTACCTGATGCGGCCATCCGACCAAGAACCCGCCGCTCGGCCGGCCTCGGTTCCGGTCATCAGCGAGCCCGCCCCGTGATCCGCGCGACGTTCGTCTTCTTCCTGGTCGCCGCCATCGCCGTGGCGGTGGTCGCCCTGACCGGCGAGCCGGGCGCGGCCAGCCTGGACTGGATGGGTTGGCGGGTCGAGATGACGGCTGCGGCCGCCGCCCTGCTGACCCTGTTCGCCGCCCTGTTGGCCACCATCCTGTGGCGCGGCCTGCTGTGGGTGATCGAGGCGCCGCAGCGCGCCGCCCGGACCCGCGCCGAGGCCAAGCGCAAGCAGGGCGTCGAGGCCTTGTCGCGCGGCTTCCTGGCCGTAGCCGCGGGCGACGGCTCCGAAGCCCGCCGCTTGGYTCAGAAGGCGTCCGAACTGGCCGACGACGCCCCGGCCCTGGTCCGCGTCCTGGCCGCCCAGGCCGCCGAGGCCGCGGGCGACCACGTCGCCGCGCGCCAGGCCTACAACGCCATGCTCGGCTTTCCCGAGATGCGCCTCGCGGGCCTGCGCGGCCTGATGCAGACCGCCCTGGCCGAGGGCGACAAGGCGCTGGCCCTGCGGCACGCCGAGACCGCCTACGGCCTGGCCAAGACCGCCCGCTGGGCCTGGCGCGCGCTGCTCGAGGCCCGGCTGGAGGCCGGCGACTGGAAAGCCGCCCTGGCCCTCGTCCAGGGCGCGCTGGAGCGCAAGATCGTCCCGCCGCTGGTCGCCGAGCGCGCCCGGGCCGCCCTGCTGGCCGCCTCGGCCGCCGGCCTGGAGGAGTCCGACGATCCCAAGGTCCTGGCCCAGGCGCTGGACTTCGCGACCCAGGCCGCCAGGCTCAAGCCCGAGTTCGCGCCGGGCGTGGTCATGGCCGCGCGCCTGCAGGCCGCCGACGGCAAGGCCGCCAAGGCCGGAACCCTGATCGAGGCCGCCTGGAAGCAGGCCCCGCACCCGGCCCTGTGGCTGGCCTATCGCGACCTGAAGACCAGCGAGACCCCCAAGCTGCGCGCCGCCCGCCTGGCGGCCTTGGCCAATCTGAAGCCCGAGGCCCGCGAAAGCCGGCTGCTGAAGGTCGAGAGCGCCCTGGTCGGCGGCGATCCGATCGCCGCCCGCGCCGCCGCCCGGCTGCTTCCTGAAGAACCGCTGACGGCAAGGGTCGCCGGCCTCATGGCCCGCGTCGCCTATGCCTGCGGCGAAGCCGACGAGGCCCGCGCCTGGGTCGCCCGGGGCGCCGCCGCGCCGCAGGAGGCCGACTGGTCGGACCTGGATCCCGAAGGCCGCGCCTTCGCCTACGCCCGGGACGACTGGGCGCGGCTGACCGTCAGCTACGCCGAGACGGGCGAGCTGATCCATCCGCGCTTCGAGCGCCGCGAGCGCACGATGAGCGAGCTGCCCGAACTGCCCTCGGCCTATGCGGAATCCACGCCCTTCGTCCGCGCGGCCGAGACGGGCGGCGCCTTGATGCCCATTCCCGACGACCCCGGAATCGCACCGGGCCGAGGCCTTGGCGGCTTCGATCCGGCCCCGCCGCCGGAGCCCGAAACGACCGGTCCGGCGCCGCGTCGTAAAACCGGTTCACGCCGACGCTTGGCAAGCGGCCCTCGCGCCGCTAAATAGGCCCCTCTTCGCGCCGGGTCGGTGATTTGGCGCCAGGAACACCAGTGTCTGTCGGGAGCGTCTCCGACGACGAAGCGCGCCGCTTTAGCTCAGCTGGTAGAGCACCTCATTCGTAATGAGGGGGTCACAGGTTCGAGTCCTGTAAGCGGCACCACTTCCCATGATTCCGATAATTTTGAACGAAATCAGCCAGATGGTGAACGCTTCCGCGTCATCTCCGTGGCCGTGAGCGCCTGAACCCGTGTGACGGCGGCGCGTGGGGCAGGTCGTTGTCGGCAGCTCAGAGACGCCCGACCCAGTGTGATCATGTAACGCGTTCTCAAGTTCGGCCCCTGAAGCTATAGAACGGCCATGCGTCGAGCGATGACATGGTGGCGGAACCTGGGTGGCCTGATGGCCGCCTGTGTCCTGGCGCTGCTCGTCGTCGCACCGACGATGAGCCTGGCCGCCTGCCTTTGCGAGAACGACGCGCCGATCGTCAGCGTCGAGACGCATGCGGCCGCCGTCCAGACCCTTGAAGGCGATCCGCGCGATCACGGCGCGCCTTGCGAGGCCGCCTGCTGCGTGAGCGGCCACTGCCACCACGGCGGGGCCATGCTCGACACGCCCGTCGCGACGGCTCCCACACCGGCGCCCGCCGTCGCCGAGCACGCGGAGACGTCCGCCCACGCGCTGGCGTCGCGCACCCTCTCCGGACCCGAACGCCCCCCTCGCGCCTGAACGGCCCGCGCGCCTTCCGCGCGCCGTTGTCCAGTCTTCGCGAGGAATCTTCATGTCATCGACCCGATGGCCGCTGCGCGCGGCCTTGGCCTGCGCCGCTTCCGGCCTGATTTGCACGTCGGTCGCGGCCCAGACCGCACCAACTTTCCAGGCCCTGCTGAAACAGGCCCAGGCCTCCGCGCCGCGTCTGGCGCTGGGGACCGCCGAGACCCGCATCGCCGAGGGCCAGGCGGTCCAGGCCGCCGCGCGCCCCAACCCGACCCTGGGCCTGATGGTCGAGAACGCCGCCGGCTCCGGTCCCTACAAGGACTTCGACGGCGCCGAGACGACCCTGTCGATCGAGCAGCCGCTGGAGCTGGGCGGCAAGCGCGCCGCGCGGACCTCGGCGGCCCGGGCCGATGTCGCCGCGGCCCAGGCGCGCGCCGCCTTGGGGCAGGTCGAGTTCGCTCGTGATCTGGCGCTGGCCTATGCCGGCGCCGAGGCGGCCCAGCAACGCCTGGCTATCGCCCGCGACAGCGTCGACCTGGCCCAGACCGACGCCAGGGCCGCCCGCCTGCTGGTCGACAACGGCAAGGAGGCTCAGGTGCGAGCCGTCCAGGCCGAGGCGGGGCTGGCCACGGCGCGCGCCGATCTGGCCGCCGCCCAGGCCGAAACCGAGACAGGCTTGGCCCGTCTGAGCGCCCTGACCGGTTCGTCCGAGACCTATGCCGCCGTCACTGGCGGCCTGCTCGACGCCGCCCCGGCGACGCCTCCGGCCGGACCGGTGTTCAGCCCCGCCATCGCCGCCGCTCGCGCCGAGCGCGACGCCGCCGAGCGCCGCATCGCCGTGGAGCGCGCCCGGCGCACGCCTGATCTCGCCGTCAGCTTCGGTGTCCGCCGGTTCCAGAGCGACGAGTCCACGGCGGCGGTCTTCGGCCTCTCCGCCCCCTTGCCGCTGTTCGACCGCAACCGGGGGGCGGTCGCCGCCGCCACGGCCAACGCCCAGGCGGCCCAGGCCCGGCTGGCCATGGCCCAGGCCGAACAGGACGGCGACCGCCGCGCCGCGACCGCCCAGGTCGCCGCCGCCGGCCAGACGCTGGACGCCTCCCGCCAGGCCGAAGCCGCCGCGTCGCAGGCCTATCGCCTGGCCCGGATCGGCTACGACGCCGGCCGTCTTCCGCTGTCCGAACTGATCACCGCCCGCCGCGACCTGATCGCCGCGCGTGGTCGGGCCGTCGACACCAAGCTGGCGCGCGTCAAGGCGTTCGCCGATCTCGCCCGCGCCCAGGGCCGCATTCCTTTCGGAGATCAGCCGTGATCGCTCGTCGCTACGTCATCGCCTCGGCGGTCGCCCTGATCGCCGCCGCCGGTCTCGGCTACGGCGCCGCCCAGCTTTTCGGAGGCCGCGCGGCCGCGCCGGCCCATGAAGAGGAGGGCGCGGAGCACGGGGAGCACGGCGCGACCGACCTCGTGCCCCTGAAGCTGGCCGACGCGGCGGCGGCCGGCGTTTCGGTCATCACGCCGGGACGCGGCGGCGGCGCCGACATCCTGCTGCCCGGGCGCGTGACCCTGGCCGCCAACGCCCTGGCCGCCCTGGGCGCGCCGGTGTCGGGCGCGGTTGAACGCGTCCATGTCTCGGCCGGCGCCAGCGTCGCCGCCGGGTCGCCCATCGCCACCCTGCGCAGCGCCGACGCCGCCTCCGGCCGCGCCAGCCTTGACGCCGCTGGAGCCGGGGTCAGGGCCGCCCAGTCCGCCGCCAGCCGCGACCGCCGGCTGTTCGACGCCGGCGTCGTCGCCCGCCAGGACTGGGAAGCCAGCCAGGCCGGCGCCGAAAAGGCCCAGGCCGACTATCGCGCCGCCCAGGCCCAGGTTCGCGCCATGGGCGGGCCGGGCGTCAATGGCGTCACCGTCCTGCGTAGCCCCATCGCCGGCGTCGTGACGCGGATCGAGATCCAGGTCGGCGGCTTCCTGACTCAGGGCGCGCTGGTCGCCGAGATCGCCGACCAGAGCCGCGCCGAATACGTCTTCGACGCCCCTGCCGCCGCCGCCGGCTCCATCCGCCTGGGCCAGGTGATCCATGTGCAGACCCCCGACGGTCAGGAGGCTCCGGCCACCATCAGCGCCGTGGCGCCGGGCGCGTCCGGGGGCAACACGGCCACCGTCCGCGCGACGCCGTCGGGCGGGACCGCGCCGGTGGGGTCCGTCGTCTCGGCGCGGGTGATGACGGGGGCAGGCGCGGACCAGGCGATCATCGTGCCTAGCGAGGCGGTTCAGACCGTCGAGGGCCGCCCGGTCGTGTTCGTGGTCGAGGCGGGCGGCTTCCGCGCCAGGCCGGTGACCCCGGGGCGGGTCGCCGCCGGCTCGACCGAGATCCTGCGCGGCCTGACCGGAACAGAACGCATCGCCGGAAAAGGCGCCTTCCTGCTCAAGGCCGAACTCGGCAAGGGCGAAGCCGGACATGAGGACTAAGCCATGCTCGCGCGCCTGATCGACCTCTCCGTCCGCTTCCGCTGGCTCGTCGCCCTGCTGGCCGTGGCCTTGCTGGCCTATGGCGGCGCCCAGCTCGCCGGCCTGCCCATCGACGCGGTCCCCGACATCACCAACCGCCAGGTGCAGATCAACACCATCGCCCCGGCCCTCGGTCCGGAGGAGGTCGAGCGCCAGGTCACCTTCCCGGTCGAGACCGCCCTGGCCGGCATCCCCGGCCTGGTCGAGACCCGCTCGTTGTCGCGCCATGGGTTCTCGCAGATCACCGCCGTCTTCACCGACGCCACCGACCTTTATGTGGCTCGAAGTCTGATCAACGAGCGTCTCCAGGCCGCCCGCGCCACCCTGCCCGACGGGCTGGAGCCCAGCATGGGACCGCCGGTCACTGGGCTGGGCGAGGTCTATATCTGGACGGTCGAGTTGTCGGGCCCGGCGGCGCGCCCGGGCGCGCTCTACGTCACCCCGGAAGGCGACCGCCTGACCACCGACGTCGAGAAGGCCACCTATCTGCGCACGGTCCAGGACTGGATCGTCGCGCCGCAGCTGAAGACGCTGAAGGGCGTGGCCGGCGTCGACGTGCTCGGCGGCTATGTGAAGCAGTATGTGGTCCAGCCCGACCCGGCCAAGCTGTCGGCGTTCGGCATCAGCCTGCCGCAACTGATCGACGCCTTGGAGCACGCCAACCGCGTCGAGGGCGCGGGCTATGTCCAGCGCGGGGGCGAGGCCTATATCGTGCGCGCCGACGCCCGGGTGAAGACCCTGGGCGAGTTGGCCGAGACCCCCGTGGGCCGGCGCGGCTCGGCGGTGATCCGCGTCTCCGACGTCGCCACGGTCGTGGTCGGCCAGGCCCCGCGACTGGGCTCGGCCAGCGAGGCGGGACGCGAGGTGGTGATCGGCACCGCCCTGATGCTGGCCGGCGAGAACAGCCGCACCGTCGCCGCTCGGGTGGGCGAGCGCCTGAWGGACATCCAGGCCAGCCTGCCGGCCGGGGTGGTGGTCAAGCCGGTGCTGGACCGCACCGACCTCGTCGACGCCACGATCCGCACAGTCGAGCACAACCTGGCCTTCGGGGCGCTGCTGGTCATCGCCGTGCTGTTCGTGGCCCTGGGCAATATCCGGGCGGCGATCATCACCGCCCTGGTCATCCCGCTGTCGTTCCTGTTCGCCGCCATCGCCATGCGGCGGTTCGGGATCAGCGGCAATCTGATGAGCTTGGGGGCGCTGGACTTCGGCCTGATCGTCGACGGCGCGGTGGTGGTGATCGAGAACACCCTGGGACGACTGGCGCTGCGCCGGACCGACCTGGGCCGAGCGCTCGACGCCCGGGAGCGGATCGCGATCGCCGCTTCTTCCGCCCGCGAGATGGCGCGGCCCGCCGCCTTCGGCCAGGCGATCATCCTGATGGTCTATGCGCCCTTGCTGGCCTTCGAGGGGGTGGAGGGCAAGATGTTCGGGCCCATGGCGGCGACGGTGATGTTCGCCCTGGCCGGGGCCTTCCTGCTGTCCTTGACCTTCGTGCCGGCCATGGCCGCCCTGTGGATCGGCGAGCCCAAGGGGCATGGGGAGACCCGCGCCGTGGCCGCCGCTCGGGCGCGGTTCGAGCCGGTCCTGCGCCGCCTCGTGGCCCGGCCGGTCGCGGTGGCGGCGAGCGCGGGCCTGGCGCTGCTGATCGGCGTCGTCGCCTTCCTCAGCCTCGGCCGCGAGTTCATTCCGACGCTCGACGAGGGCGACCTGATGGTCCAGGCCTCGCGCGTGCCGTCGATCTCGCTGGAGCAGAGCCAGGCCATGCAGTTCCGAGTCGAGAAGACCTTGGCGGCCATGCCCGAGGTCGCCCTGGTGTTCACCCGCACCGGCACCGCCGAGATCGCCTCCGACCCGATGCCGCCCAGCGCCTCGGACACCTTCGTCATCCTCAAGCCGCGCAAGGACTGGCCCGATCCGCGCCTGCCCAAGGCCAAGCTGGTCGAGCGCATGGAGGGCGCGCTGGCCGCGCACCTGGGCAACGCCTACGAGTTCACCCAGCCGATTCAGATGCGGTTCAACGAACTGATCGCCGGGGTCCGATCGGATGTCGCCGTCAGCGTCTATGGCGACGATTTCGCGGTCATGGACCAGACCGCCCAGCAGGTCGCCAAGGCGCTGCGTGGCGTGCGTGGCGCTGCGGACGTCAAGGTCGAGCAGGTCTCGGGCCAGCCGACCATCACGGCCACGGTGGACCGCACGGCCGCCGCCGCCCTGGGCGTCCACGCCAGCGACGCCGCCGACGCCCTGGCCATCGGCCTGGGCGGGCGCGAGGCCGGGCACATCCTGGAGGGCGACCGGCGGTTCGACGTCGTCGTCCGCCTGGACGAGCAGCGCCGCAACGATCCGGCCGTGATGGGCCAGCTGCCGGTCATGCCCGAGGGCGCGCCGCCCGGCACCGCGGCGATCCCGCTCTCGACCCTGGCCCGTTTCGACGCCGCCGAAGGGCCCAACCAGATCAGCCGCGAGAACGGCAAGCGCCGCATCGTCGTCCAGGCCAATGTCCGAGGCCGCGACCTGGGCGGCTTCGTCGCCGAGGCCAGGACCGCCGTGCGCGACGAGGTTCCGCTCCCCGCTGGCTCGTGGCTGGACTGGGGCGGTCAGTTCGAGAACCTGGAGCGGGCCTCGGCCCGCCTGGCGGTGATCGTGCCGGTCGTCTTCCTGGTGATCGCCGTCCTGCTCTATTTCGCCCTGGGTTCGGCCGCGGAGGCGGCGCTGGTCTTCGCCTGCGTGCCCCTGGCCCTGGTCGGCGGCGCGGTGGCGTTGGCGCTGCGCGGCATACCGTTCTCGATTTCGGCGGCCGTGGGCTTCATCGCGGTGTCGGGCGTGGCGACGCTGAACGGGCTGGTGCTGATGCAGAGCATCAAGCTGAAGTTGGCGACGGGGCTCGAGCCGGTCGAAGCGGTGGTCACCGGCACGGTCAGCCGCCTTCGGGCGGTGCTGACCACCGCGCTGGTCGCCATGCTCGGCTTCGTGCCCATGGCGGTCGCCATCGGCGCGGGCGCGGAGGTGCAGAAGCCGTTGGCCACGGTCGTCATCGGCGGCCTGCTGACCTCCACGGCCCTGACCTTGCTAGCC
>NZ_JBFTZS010000177.1:0-8473 GCF_056406675.1 Caulobacter sp. P1_B12_2
GGGCCAGGGCCTTGTCGGGCTTGGCGGCGGGATGGCGCAGGCCGCGCAGGGCCATGGCCAGGGGCCAGCCCGGAATGTCGACCGAATAGCGCGCCGCCCACTCCACAAAGGCCAGGACGCCCGGCGGCAGCGGCGGATCGTCCACCCGTTCCAGCACCGGCTTCAGCGGCCGGTTGCCGCCGGTTCCGTCACGCAGGGCGGTGACCACGCCGCGAATCACGCGCGGGCCCAGCGGCACGGTCACGTGGTCGCCGACCGCCAGCCCCAGGCCTTCCGGCTCGGCGTAGTCGAACGCCTCGGGCAGCGGCATGGGCAGCAGGACGGAGGCTATGCGGGGCATGGGACCTGACATGGAGGGACTTGGGTTCTGCCTCGGAAAGATCCCCAGGTCGAGAGGACCCGTCGCCGGCCCATCAAGCCGCTGTTAACCGACTTGGGGCTTCATCAAGGTTGTCCCCGGCCCCTTGTCTCTAAAAAAAGAGGGGGGAACGCATATGGGGACGAAGTGTGAACGGAGTAAGCCCAGCCATGACCGACGCGACGCAAGCCAGGCTGCCCCTGACGGTCGATCCCGCGCTGGTCCGCGACTTTCTGCTGGCCGAGCCCGACTTCCTGCACAGCGATCCCGACCTGCTCAGCGACCTGGGCCTGCGTCCGGACGCCAGCAACATCGTCGATTTCGGCCCCGCCGCTCTGGCCCGGGTCTCGGCGGCCCACGAGCGCGAGGCCCTGGTCCGCCGCCACATCGAGGCCACCGCCCGCGCCAACTTCTCGGCCCAGGCCCAGAGCCACGCGGCGGTGATCGACCTGCTGGACGCCCGCAACCATTCGGACCTGGCTCGCCGGGTCGACGAGATGGCTATCCTGCGCTTTGGCCTGGCCGCCGGGGTGGTGGTGTTGGAAGGCCCGGGCCGCGTGCCCGCCGGCTGGCACGCCCTGATCGCCGGCCAGATCGACATGACCATGGGCGACCACGGCGTGGCCCGCATGGGCTTCCACGCCCCCGCCTTGGGCCTGTTCGGCGAGCGCATTGAAGAGATCAAGAGCATGGCCCTGGTCCGCATGGCCCTGTGGGAGCCCTCGCGCCAAGGCCTGCTGGCCTTCGGCTCGGCCGATCCCGAGGGCTTCACGGCCGACATGGGTTCGGACCTGGTGGCCTTCCTGGCCCGCGTCGTCGAACGCACGGCCGAGCGCTGGCCGATCCTGTGACCGGCGCGCGCCAGGCCCTGACCGCCTGGCTGGACCATCTGGCCAACGAACGCCGCGCTTCGCCGCGCACCGTGAGGGCCTATGGCGACAACGTCCTGGCCTATCTGAGCTTCATGGAGCGCCATCGCGGCGAGACCCTTTCGGTCGCCGACATGGGGGCGATCACGGCCGCCGAGTTGCGGGCCTATCTGGCCTTCCGTCGCGCGCCGTCTTCCTCGCGAGGCGAAGACGGCCTTTCTCCGCGCTCGCTGTCGCAGAGCCTGTCGTCGATCCGCGCCTTCCATCGCTATCTCGATCACCGGCTGGACACCCCCAACGCGGCCATCGGCCTGGTGCGCGGGCCGCGCATCAAGGTCGGCGCGCCGCGTCCCGTCTCCGAGGACCAGGCCCACGGCCTGATCGCCGAGCTGTCGCTGGACCCCGACCGCGAGGATTGGGAGGTGGCCCGCGACGAGGCGGTGCTGACCCTGCTGTGGGGCTGCGGCCTGCGGATTTCCGAGGGCCTGTCCCTGACCCGCCGCGACGCGCCCTTGCCCGAGAGCCTGCGGATCACCGGCAAGGGCGGCAAGACCCGGATCGTGCCGGTGCTCGACATCGTCCGCGAGCGGATCGACGCCTATCTGGCCGCCCTGCCCTTCGTGCTCACACCCGACGAACCGCTGTTCCGCGCCAAGCGCGGCGGGCCGCTGTCGCCGCGCCACGTCCAGGCGACCATGCAAAACCTGCGCAGCCGCCTGGGCCTGTCCGATCGCGCCACGCCCCACGCCCTGCGCCACTCGTTCGCCACCCACCTGCTGGGGGCCGGCGCCGACCTGCGCTCGATCCAGGACCTGCTGGGCCACGCCTCGCTCTCGACCACCCAGCGCTACACCCAGGTGGACGCGGCGGGGCTGCTGGCGGCGTATGGCAAGGCGCATCCGCGCGCCTAAAACACACCGCGATGTGACATTCCGTCGCGAAAGACCCGCCTAAGCCTTGCAGTTAACTGCGTTTTTACGGCGTTGGCGGCTTCTGGCCTCGAGACCGGAGCCCGCCCCCCTTTTCGGGCGACCGGACATGGGGTTTGCGATGAAGTTCGACGATCTGAAGATTTCGACCAAGGTGGCCCTGCCGGCCGTCATCCTGACCGTGGTCGCCCTCGCGATCACCGCCGTGGGCGCCTGGCAGTCCATGGACGCGGAGGCCGACACCAAGGTGCTGGTCGAGCAACGCGCTCCGGCCGAACTGGAAGGTTCGCGCTTCAATCGTCGCGTCGCCACCATCGGCTACGCCGCCTATCGCACGATCGCCAACGACGCCGCTTCCTCGGAAGCCAAGGCGGCCAGCGACGAGATCGACCAGGCCTACAAGGAGGGCAAGGTCGCCCTCGCCAAGATCAAGGCCGCCGACCCCGCCGCCGCCAAGAAGGTCGCCGACTTCCAGGTCCGCATCGACCGCATCTATTCCAGCGCCCGCCAAGGCGCTGACCTGGGCCTGCAGAGCGCGCCCGACGCGGCCAAGATGGTCATGGGCGTGATCGATCCGGACATCGCCGCCCTGACCAAGGACGTCTCGACCTACACCAACACCCATAGCGACGAGACCAGCGCCATGGTGGCCAAAAGCGCCAAGGAGAACAGGGCCGGCACGATGATGACCATCATCCTCGGTCTGGTCGCCTCGGCCGCCGCCCTGGTCCTGGCCCTGTGGATCGGCCGCTCGAAGATCTCGGCCCCGCTGAGCAACCTGTCGCGCACCATGGAAGTTCTGGCCCAGGGCTCGGTGGACGTCGAGGTGGTCGGCGCCCAGCGCAAGGACGAGGTCGGCGCCATGGCCCGCTCGGTCCAGGTGTTCAAGGACAACGCCCTGGCCCTGCGCACCGCCGAGGCCGCCCAGCAGCGTCTGAGCACCGAAACCGAGGCCGAGCGCCAGCGCAATCAGGAGGCCGCCGAGGCCGCCGCCCGCGAGCAGGCCTTCGTCATGGAACACATCGCCACGGGCCTGACCCGTCTGTCGGACGGCGACCTGACCTACCGCGTCGACGCCGACTTCCCCCAGGCCTATCAGCGCCTGCAGAGCGACTTCAACGGCGCCATCACCCAGATGGAAGAGGCGATGCGCACCATCGTCCACGCCGCCAACAGCATCGGTTCGGGTTCGGACGAAATCGCCTCGGCCGCCGACGACCTGTCGCGCCGCAGCGAGCAGCAGGCCGCCAGCCTGGAAGAAACCGCCGCCGCCCTGGACGAGATCACCGCCACGGTGAAGCGCTCGTCCGCCGGCGCCGTCGAAGCCTCGCGCGTCGTCACCTCGACCCGTTCGGACGCCGAACGCTCGGCCGTGGTCGTGCGCAGCGCCGTCGAGGCCATGAACCAGATCGAGAAGTCGTCGCAGTCGATCAGCCAGATCATCGGCGTCATCGACGAGATCGCCTTCCAGACCAACCTGCTGGCCCTGAACGCCGGTGTCGAAGCCGCCCGTGCGGGTGACGCGGGCCGCGGCTTCGCGGTCGTCGCCCAGGAAGTGCGGGCTCTCGCCCAGCGCTCGGCCGACGCCGCCAAGGAGATCAAGACCCTGATCTCGACCTCCTCGCAGCAGGTCAGCCAAGGCGTGTCGATGGTCGGCCAGACGGGCGAGGCCCTGCAGGCCATCGTCGGCAAGGTCAGCGAAATCGACGGCCTGGTCAGCGAGATCGCCTCGTCGGGCCAGGAGCAGGCCACCGGCCTCAACCAGGTCAACGCCGCCGTCAACCAGATGGACCAGACCGTCCAGCAGAACGCCGCCATGGTCGAGCAATCGACGGCCGCCAGCCACGCCCTGAAGGGCGAGGCCAACAGCCTGATGCAGATGATCGGCCGCTTCCAGGTCAGCGGCGCCGCCGTGGCCCGCACCTCCACGACCCGTCGCGCCGCCCCGGCCACCCAGGTGTCGCGTCCGGCCCCGCGCCCGGCCGTGGCGCCCGCCACCGCCGCCAGCCGTCCCGGCGCCAACCCGGTCCGCTCGGCCCAGGCCAAGCTGGCCGCCTTCGCCGGCTCGGCTCAACCGGCCTCGGACGAATGGGAAGAATTCTAGGGTTTAGTAAGCGTACCGCCCTCGCGTGACTGAGGGCGTCTCCTCCCCTCGAGGACTTAGCGTAGAGCCCCGCCGGATTGCCCCGGCGGGGCTTTTTCGTGGCTAGCGAGGCGGACGCACCGGCGTTGGCACGGGAYAGCCATCGACCTGACGCAACACGGCGTATCGCAGAGCGGTGGGGGCCTTGCCCTCTCGGCGGCCGGGGGATCCGGGGCCCGTCGACATCGCCGCCAGGACCGCGCAGTCCGACCGGATCTTCCAATAGGCGGGCGGGCCGGGCGTCGGCAGGGGCGACACCTGAACCGCGGCGGACATCAGCAGGACGGACAACAACATGCTGGGGCTCCGCCTAGCGCCTTGCTGGCCGGTCGACGTTGAACCGAACCGTCGACGACACCGGGCAGCCATCGACGCTGCGCAGCACGGTCAGGGTGTGGTTGGCCGGCGGCAGGTCGCCCAGGCGCTTGACGCTGGATCCGGCGGCGAGCGGAGGCTGGTCGACCAGCTGCACGCCCGTCTCCCGGCAAACGGCCGGATTGCGGATCGCCTCCATGGCGTCTTCCTTGGCGGTGTAGACAGCAACGCTTCCCCGAAACGGCGGCATCGCGGAGCGCGATACGGGCGGCGGCGCGGCCTGGACCGCGGCGGTTAACAGCAGGGCGGACAAAAGCATGGCGGGGCTCCGTTTCCGAAACCCCGCCACTCTACGTCCAGTCGAGCGCGAACGCTCGTTAACTCGAAGACAGAAGCCCTAGGCCTGCGTCACCCAGCCCTCGACGCCCATCGCCGCCTGGCGCAGGGCCTCGGAGCGGGTGGGGTGCGGGTGGCAGGTGCGGGCCACGTCTTCCGACGAGCCGCCGAACTCCATGGCCACACAGAACTCGGCGATCATGTCGCCGACGTTAGGACCCACGGCGTGGGCGCCCAGGATGCGGTCGGTCTTGGCGTCGGCCAGCACCTTCACGAAGCCGTCGGTCTCGTGGTTGATCTTGGCGCGGCTGTTGGCCAGGAACG
The DNA here is from genome assembly GCF_056406675.1 of Caulobacter sp. P1_B12_2. Classification (NCBI taxonomy): domain Bacteria; kingdom Pseudomonadati; phylum Pseudomonadota; class Alphaproteobacteria; order Caulobacterales; family Caulobacteraceae; genus Caulobacter; species Caulobacter sp. P1_B12_2. The sequence continues at coordinate 5,275 of NZ_JBFTZS010000177.1, forward strand.
GGAACTTGCCGACCTTGTAAGCGACGCCCGCGGCCTTCAGTTCGTCCTCGGTCTGGCCGACCGTGGCGACTTCCGGCTTGGTGTAGATCACACCCGGGATGATGCCGTAGTTCACGTGACCGGCCTTGCCGGCGATCAGCTCCATGCAGGCGATGGCCTCGTCCTCGGCCTTGTGAGCCAGCATCGGACCCGAGGTCACGTCGCCGACGACCCAGACGCCCGGAGCGCTGGTCTTGAAATGGTCGTTGGCGATCACGCCGCGCTTGTCCGGAACGATCCCGACCGTCTCCAGGCCCAGGCCTTGGGTGAACGGGCGACGGCCGATGGCGACCAGCACATAGTCGGCCTGCAGCGTCTCGGCCGCGCCGCCGGCGGCGGGCTCGACGGTGACCTGAACCTGCTTGTCGCCGGCGGTCGCGCCGGTGATCTTCGAGCCCAGCTTGAACTTGAAGCCCTGCTTGGTGAGGATCTTCTGGAAGGCGGTGGCCACCTCGGAGTCAGTGCCGGGAATGATGCGGTCCAAATATTCGACCACGGTGACTTCGGCGCCCAGGCGCTTCCAGACCGAGCCCAGCTCCAGGCCGATAACGCCGGCGCCGACCACGATCAGGCTCTTGGGCACGTCGGGCAGGCTGAGCGCGCCGGTCGAGTCGACGATGCGCTTGTTGTCGATGGTCACGCCCGGCAGCGGGGTGGGCTCCGAGCCCGTGGCGATGACGATGTTCTTGGTCTCGAGCACGGTTTCCGTTCCGTCCTCGGCCTTGACCACGACCTTGCCGGGTCCATCGATGCGGCCCCAACCCTTGATATAGTCGACCTTGTTCTTCTTCATCAGGAACTCGACGCCCTTGGTCAGGGCTTCGACGCTCTCGGCCTTCTGGGCCATCATCTGCACCAGGTTCAGCTTCGGCTTGACCTCGATGCCCAGCTTGACGAACTCGGGCCCGACGGCGGCCTCGTACATTTCCGAAGCGTGCAGCAGGGCCTTGGACGGCATGCAGCCGACGTTCAGGCAGGTGCCGCCCAGCTTGCCGCGTCCTTCGACGATGGCGGTCTTCAGACCCAGCTGCCCAGCGCGGATCGCGCCGTTGTAGCCGCCGGGGCCGCCCCCGATGATGACGACGTCGTATTGAGCCATGGATCTTCGCCTTGAGACGCGCCACGTTCGGCGCCGGACAGAAAATGGGGCCTGTCCCCCGGTTTCCCAAGGGTGATGGGCGCGCGGGTACTCCTAGCGCCTCTGCCTTAAGGATCAACCCAACAGGTGTGTTAAAGGCGCAGTTCATAGGGGTTTCACGCATTCGGGCCCGGCTGCGCGGGCGCCGATCAGGGCAAGGTCGGGGTCGCGCCGGTCCCGGCATGGCGCAGCCAGGTCCAGATCAGGCTCATCAGACTGAGGCCGCAGATCACCACCAGCACCGCCATCACGGCGGTCACGGCGGGGTGTCGGCGGCGGCCGACCACCAGGAAGCCGGCGGCCCAGCCGAAGAACAAAGTCAGCAGCAGCGCCAGACCCGTGCGCGCCAGGCCGGCGGTGGGCGGCGGCGGGGTGGGTTCATCATCCTCGTCTTCCGGCTCCAGAGCCGGCGGCGGTGCGGCGCGCAGCGCGCCGATCTGGGCCTTGGCGTCGGCCGCCTGGTCCTCCGGCGCCCAGAGGCGAAAGCCGCCCATGGCGATGGTCATGATGAAGTCGGCCCCGCCCCAGTACTCGTTCTGGACCAGCACCTGCACGCCCTCGGCCCGCAGGCGCGAAGCGGCGATCTGGGCCTCGGCCAGGTCGGCGAAACGGGCGATTTCCTTCAGGCTCATGCGGGCGCCTCCTGGACCAAAGCGTGGCCGAGAAACGCCGCGACCTCAAGGATGCGGCGGCGAGACCCCGTGCCGGGCCGCCAGGACGCGGGTGATCGGCCCCTCGTTGGTGGCGAACCACAGGCCGTTCGCCGGCTGGACGTCGCCTTCGTGCAAGTCCGGATGCTCGAACCGCTCGGCCAGGATCAGGGTCGGCAGGTTTTGATGCGCCTCGCCCAGCAGGTCGATCATCGGACGACGCGGACGCGCATGGGCCAGGTAGGCGATGTCGAGCCGCTCGCGCACCGCCGGATAGTAGCCGAGGAAGCCCTCCACGGCCGCGCAGGCCATGCAGAACCACGACCGGTCCTGGTCGATCCAGTCGGGGCGGAGAAGGAAGAGACGGTCGCGGGCTTGGGTCATCGGATCTCGCAACGAAAAAGGGGAGCCGTTCGCACGGCTCCCCTTGGTTCGGTCTTGTCCTGAGCGACTAGAGCTCCAGCAGCAGGCGCTGCGGGTCTTCCAGGGCTTCCTTGACCTTGACCAGGAAGGTCACGGCGCCGGCGCCGTCGACCACGCGGTGGTCGTAGCTGAGCGCCAGGTACATCATCGGGCGCACTTCGATCTTGCCGCCGACCACCATGGCCCGCTCCTTGATCGCGTGCATGCCCAGGATGCCCGACTGCGGCGCGTTGAGGATCGGGGTCGACATCAGCGAGCCGTAGATGCCGCCGTTGGTGATGGTGAAGGTGCCGCCCTGCATGTCTTCGATCGACAGCTGGCCGTCGCGGGCCTTCTTGCCCAGACCGCCGATGGCCTTCTCGATCTCGGCCAGGCTCAGGACGTCGGCGTCGCGGACCACCGGAACGACCAGGCCCTTTTCGGTGCCGACGGCCACGCCGATGTCGTAGTGGTTCTTGTAGACGATGTCGGTCCCGTCGATCTCGGCGTTGACGTCCGGCACGGCCTTCAGGGCGGCCACGACCGCCTTGGTGAAGAACGACATGAAGCCCAGCTTCACGCCGTGCTTCTTCTCGAAGATGTCCTTGTACTGGCCGCGCAGGGCCATCACCGCCGTCATGTCGACCTCGTTGAAGGTCGTCAGCATGGCGGCGTTGTTCTGGGCTTCCTTCAGACGACGGGCGATCGTCTGACGCAGGCGCGTCATCTTCACGCGCTCTTCGCGCTCGTGGATCGGACGCGCGGCGGCCGGGGCGGCGGCCGGAGCCGGGGCGTTGGCGCGAGCTTCCAGAGCGGCCAGGGCGTCGCCCTTGGTCACCCGGCCGTCCTTGCCCGAACCGGCGACCTTGGACAGGTCGAGGTTGTTCTCGGCGGCGATGCGGGCCGGGGCCGGGCTGACCGGAGCGGCGGCGACCGGAGCCGGAGCAGCAGCGGGGGCCGGGGCCGGGGC
>NZ_JBFTZS010000178.1:0-8442 GCF_056406675.1 Caulobacter sp. P1_B12_2
GGCGCTCATAGTGCTGGACGAAGACGGCCACCTCTTCGTCGCTCATGGCGCCGCCGACGCCCTGCCCGGTCGCGGCCAGCCGGTCGCGCAGCTTGGCCTCCTGCTCCCGCCGCCAGGCCAGCACCGTCTCGAAATCCGGCGCGGTGAACAGCACCAGAAGATCGAGGCGGGCGAACAGGGCGCGGTAGGGTCCGGCCAGGGCGGCGTTGACGTGGGCGCGCCAGATCCCGTCCGGGTCGCGCTCACGCTCGAGGGCGTTGATCGGTTGGACCAGGGCCTGCGGCGGCTCGGGGCGGGCGCCGACGCACCAGCCTTCGAACAGCACCACGTCGACCGGACCGGCGACGCGCGGCCAGGCCTCGATCGGCGCGCGATCGTCGCTGGCCTTGTCGAAGCGCGGCAGGGCCGTCTCCCCCTCCCCGGCCAGGCCGTCCAGCACCGAAAGGCCCAGGGCGACGTCGTGCGTGCCGGGCGCGCCGCGCGTGCGCAGCAGCGGATGGACCTCGCGGGCCAGGACCTCGCGGTCGGCGCGCGTCAGGTAGAGGTCGTCCAGCGAGAGGGTACCGACCTTCAGTCCCCGCGCCGCCAGCAAGGCGGCCAGGACGCGTACCGTGGTCGACTTGCCCGATCCCTGCGGACCGCAGATCCCGACCACGAAGGCCGGCCCCATGGCCACGGCCGCGATCCGGGCGGCCAACGGCGCGTGCAGGGCCTGGATCTGGGCCGCGAAGCCCTCGCCCAGCCGCTCATCGTGGATGAACCGCTCCAGCCAGGCCGGATCGACGCCCGTCTCCCCCGTCATGCCGCCCCTCGACGCTTGGAACTAGGATTTGGCCTTGGGCTGGGCGTTGAAGGTCTTGTTGACGATCTTCCAGCCGTTCTCGGTCTTCACCATCGACATGTAATCGACGAACGTGACGGTCGGATAGTCCAGCACCACCTTGGCCACGGCCACGTCGCCGGTGATGTCCAGGATCTCGACCGACCGCTTGCGCAGAGCTTCGTCGTCGGCCGGCTTGCCCGAGGCTCCGGCGACGAACTCGTCGTCGGTGCGCTGCATGAACTTGCCGTCGCGCATCCAGAACAGCTTGGCGTCGTCGTGGAAGGCCTGGCGGAACTCGGCGCCGCTGCCCGTCGCATGGCCGGCGATGTAGTGGTCGAGCGCGGCGCGGACGCCGGGTGCCTCGGGGTTCTGGTCGGCGCTCTGGGCGAAGGCGGGCGCGGCCAGGGCCAGGCCGCAGGCCACGGCGAGGGTGGTGATCTTCAACATGCCGGCTCTCCCCTGTTCACCCAGCCGTGCTGGGTTTGATCGGGAAACGCTAGGTCGCCAATGTGACGTTCGCATGGCGTTCGGCGAACGCCGCTACTGCACGCGCCGGACCTGGAATCCGCGCGCGGCCATCAAGGCCGGCAGGCCGTCCTCGCCCGCCATGTGCAGAGCGCCGACCGCCACCAGTTGGACGCCGGGCCGGTCCATCTCGGCGACCAGGGACCGCGCCCACGCCTCGTTGCGACGCTTCAGCAGGGCCTCGTACAGCGCCGGGCGGTCACGCTTCATCACGTCGACAACCAGCGGACCCAGCTTGTTCATGTCGCCGCGCAGCCAGGCCGACTGCAGGGCCACGCCGTTGCGCGGCGGCGAGAGCGTCTCGGACGCCACGTCGTCCAGATATTGCACCTCGACCGCCTCGGGCAGGGCCGCGAACAGCCGGATCTGCTGCTCCAGGGTCTCGAAGGTGGCGATCGGCTTCTCGGCGGCCCGGGCCTGGCGGGTGACCGTGGCGTCGGCCCCGGCCTGGGCGGAAGCGCCGTTCTGGGTCATCGGCAGCACCGACAGCATCATCGCCGCCGCCCAGGGGCGCAGGCGGTCGACGCGGTCCAGCGAGCCGCCGTCCCGCTCCAGCGCCGCCTTCAGCGTGGCGACGGTGCGCGGCGGCAGTTTTTCGGTCAGGGGGCGGTCGGGATCGACGCCATAGCGGTCGACCAGAGCCTGGACCTCGGCCGGGTCCGCGTCGGCCCGGGTCTCGAACCAGACCTTGTCGGCCTGGGCGTAGGCGCGGTCGAAAGCCCGGGTGCGCCACTTCACGTTCGGCTGCAGGACGTGCATGGCGCCGAACAGGTAGATGACGGTGTCGTGGTCGCGCACTTCCCACATGGCCGGGGCGGCGCGGGCGGCCGAAGCGCCAATCAAGGCGCAAGCCATCACGCAGGCGGCGACCAGCCTTTTTCGAAAGCGCAACAACGGCACAACGTCCCTCGACGCCTGGACTCAACGAGGCTCCAGGCTACGAAGACACCGGTTAACCAGGAAAGCGCGGCCGCTTGCGGCCTAACGCCACGCCTTGAAGTGCTTGGACAGTTTCAGGCCCTGGCGTTGGTAGTGCGACCCGCCTTCGCCATAGAGGCGGTCGGGCCGCGCGGTCAGGGGCTCGTAGACCAGGCGGGCGACGATCTGGCCGTCCTCCAGCAGGAACGGCGTCTCGTGGCTGCGCACCTCGAGCACGCCCTTGGAGCCGACGGCGCCGGCCTCCTCGGTGCCGAAGCCGGGATCGAAGAAGCCGGCATAGTGCACCCGGAACTCGCCGACCGACGGATCGATCGGGGTCATCTCGGCGGCTTCCAGCACCGGGATCTGGACGTCGTCCTTGGAGGCCAGGATGTAGAACTCGCCCGGGTCCAGCAGCAGTTCGCCATGGCGGGTCTGCAGCGGCTCCCAGAAGTCGCGCGGATCGTGGCCGTCCACGTGGTCCAGGTCGATCACCCCGGCATGGCGGCGGCCGCGGAAGCCGACGATGCCGCCCTCGCCCGGCGTCAGGTCCACGCCGACGCTCTTGATCGCCAGCTTGACCGGATCGCCGCGCTTGAGGCGCAACTGGTTCAGTCGCGTGCCGGACCGCACCAGCACCGAGAAGGTCTGCGGCGCGATCTCGATATAGAGCGGGCCGTCATAGCCGGCCTCGATGTCGTCGAAGGCCTTGGAGTGGTCGCTGAGCAGACGCACGAACACGTCGACCCGTCCCGTCGAGCTCTTGGGATTGCCCCGCGCCGCCACGTTGCCCGGCAGGGCCAGACGTTCCTGGATCTCGGCGATGTAGACGCAGCCCTTCTCCAGCACCGCGCCCTTGGTCAGGTCCAGCTCGTGCATCGCCACGTCCTTCAGACGCTCGGGCACGCGGCGGGCCACACCGGGCAGGAAAGAGGCGCGCACCCGCCAGCACCGCGCGCCCAGGCGCAGGTCCAGGCTGGCCGGCTGCACCTGGTCGGTGTCGAACGGGGTCTGCGAGGTGATCGCTTCTTGCGCGATCAGGTCCTCGATGGATTGGCAGGGCAGAATCCCTGCGGCATGGGCGTCGGTCATCGGGGCGACACTCGCTAAACCGCGCCGCGAAGGCAAGGCTCGCGGGTGATCCGCACGCGTCTTACTCGCCTGTGACAATTCTAATGTTGAAATCAGACTTGTCCGCCTTGACCCTGGGGCTCCAGAAACCCCTTATGCCGGCCGCTTCAAGAGCGTGGCAGCCGAAAGTGGCCGCCGGTTTCGGCGCCAGCCACGCTCTAGTGTTTAAAGATGAGCCTGCGTAGCAGGCTCCGGCGTGAAGGAGAAACCGCCATGGCCGAGGACCCGAAGGACTGGGATATCGCCACCAAGCTGATCCGTGGCGGTCTGGCGCGCTCGCAATATATGGAAACCGCCGAAGCCCTCTATCTGACCCAGGGCTTCACCTATGACAGCGCCGAGGGCGCCGACCGCCGGTTCTCCGGCGAGGATCCCGGCTTCGTCTATTCGCGCTTCAACAACCCGACCGTGAAGATGTTCGAGGATCGCCTGGCGCTCCTCGAGGGCGCTGAAGTGTGCCGCGCCCAGGCGACCGGCATGGCCTCGATCCACATGTCCCTGATGGGCCTGGTCAAGGCGGGCGACCACGTGGTGGCCGGCCGCGCCCTGTTCGGCTCGTGCCGCTGGCTGATCGCCGAGTGGCTGCCGCGCTTCGGGGTCGAAACGACCTTCGTCGACGCCACCGATCCCAAGGCCTGGGAAGCGGCGATCCGCCCCAACACCAAGGCCGTGCTGATCGAGACGCCGTCCAACCCGGTGCTGGAGATCACCGACATCCGCGCGGTGGCGGAAATGGCCCATGCGGTCGGCGCCAAGGTGATCGTCGACAACGTCTTCGCCACCCCGATCTTCCAACAGCCGCTGAAGCTGGGCGCCGACATCGTGGTCTATTCGGCCACCAAGCACATCGACGGCCAGGGCCGGGTGCTGGGCGGGGCGATCCTGACCAGCGAGGCGATCAACGAAGAGTTCTACCGCGACGCCCTGCGCCACACCGGCCCGTCGCTGTCGCCGTTCAACGCCTGGGTGCTGGTCAAGGGCCTGGAGACCCTGGACCTGCGCGTGCGCCGCCAGACCGACAGCGCCGCGGCCCTGGCCGACACGGTCGCCGAGCACAAGGCGGTCAAGCAGGTGCTCTATCCCTTCCGCCACGACCATCCGGGCCACAACATCGCCAAGTCGCAGATGAGCGGCGGCGGCACGGTGCTGGCCCTGGACCTGGGCTCGCGCGAGGCGGCGTTCAAGTTCCTCAACGCGCTGGAGATCGTCGACATCTCCAACAACCTGGGCGACGCCAAGTCGATGGCCACCCACCCGCCGACCACCACCCACCGTTCGGTGCCCGAAGAGATGCGCCCGTCGCTGGGCGTGGTCGAAGGCGGCGTGCGCCTGTCGGTGGGCCTGGAAAGCCTGGCGGACCTGACCCGAGACGTGACCCGTGCGCTCGACCAGGCGTGAGTCCTCTCCGCCGCTGAAGCGGATCCGTCGCCGTCGCGGCGCGGATGCGGGCATCTATGAAGCGCGCACGCGCGACATCGTCGTGCGCGTCTCACCGGTCTATCAGCCCGAGGATTCCGCGCCCGAGGAAGGGCTGTGGATGTGGGGCTATACGGTCGAGATCGAGAACCACGGCGCCGAGATGGTGCAGCTGATTTCCCGCGCCTGGACGATCACCGACGGCCTCAACCGCGCCACCGAGGTCGAAGGCTCCGGCGTGGTCGGCGAGCAGCCCGAGCTGCGGCCGCGCGAGGCGTTCCGCTATGTCTCCAACTGCCCGTTGGCGACGCCCTCGGGGACCATGGTCGGTCACTTCCAGATGATGACCGAGGCCGGCGAGGTGTTCGAGGCGCAGATCCCGGAGTTCTCGCTGCACCTGCCGGGCGCGGCGCGGCGCTACAACTAAATCGTCGTCCCGCCCGGGCGGCTTGTCACTAGAGTTGGGGACAAGCCGGACCGCGCGTTTCGGTTGCGAAGCTGCGCCGTTTGCGAGACCCTCCCGCCAGGCGAGGGGAAAAGCCGTGGCCGAATACAACATCACCATTGCGAACAACAGCACGTCGCCCAAAACCTACGTCGTGTTCCAGGCTCCAGCGCCCGGCGCCTCCGCCCTGACGGGCTGGTCGGTGCGCCAGACGATCGCGATAGGCGGATCGGCCGAGGTGAAGTTCACGGCGCCGACGCCCAAACCGCCGAGCCTGCTCCAAAAGCTGTGCGCCCTGCTGTTCCGCGCTCCGCCCAGCCCCGCGCCCGGCCAGTTCCGCCTGGCGGTCGACGCCGCCGGCTCCCAGGCCGCATCCCACATCGACTTTTCGGCCAGCCCGACCGCCCCGACCAAGATCGTCCACGGCCTCGACGGCGCGCTGTCGGTCGCCCCCGCCACGACGCTGGGCTATTCGTCGTTCGTCACGCCCGTGGGCAATGTGGTCCCGAGCGATCAGGGCGATAACTTCGTCGGTCCCTTCGCCATCAGCGCCACGTTCACCAACAGCGCCGGCGGCGATTGCGCGAGCGGCGAATACCGCCAGCTCGTCAAGGGTCAGTTCTCGGTCGACGGCTCGATCCTGGTTCACTTTCTTTGCGGATCAACCAGCCTGTCGCCCGCCGTCTATCAGGAAGACGGATGCCCACCCGGGACCTGCACCGCTTTCGGCTACCGCGCGTGCCCCGCCACCCCCTGGAGCCAGTACACCCCGACCCAGGCGACCGGCCCTCGGTTCGCGATGTATGACCAGCCGGGGTTCGTCAATCTGTCGTCCGGCAACACCTATTCCATCGACCTGCAGTTCCAGGGACAGCTCGTCGATACGGCCACCGGCGCGATGCTGGTCGCCCAGGCCTGGTCGGTGGAGGGCCAGATGATGGCGCCGGAACAGATGGTGGATGCGCTCCAGGGCTTCCAACCCAGCGACCGGCTGGTCGGCGTGCACCTGAGCCACAACCTCGCCGATGACGGCCCCGAGGTTCACGTGGTGATCGCCCGCGCGCCGGGCTCGCCGCGCCTGGACCCGAACGCGGTCAAGCTCACGCTGGTCGACGCCAAGGGTCAGCCGGTGGCCGCCGCCGAACCGGCGGCTCACGAGGTCGGCGGCCACCGGGGCACGACGGCCACCATCGTCCACCACCTGCTTTCGGGCCAGGGAACGCCGGTCAAGGCGACGCTCGATATCGGCGGTCACGTCACGGAACTGGCGGTCGCCGCGACCTTGGCCGGCGCGGGCGAACAGGGGAAATCAGCGGCGACGACCTACAAGATCAACGTGCTCAATGAGAGCGGCGTCAGCAAAAGCTACGTCCTCTTCATGCAGCCGCCCGGCGGCGTGACGCCGATCTACACCAACGCCTGGGCCACGTTCGAGAGCATCACCAACGGCAGCTGGGACAGCGTGACCTACAACCCCGAAGGCGAAGATCCGCCCGCGCTCCGCGTCATGATCGCGGAAGGCGTCTATACGCCGGGCCAGGTGATCGAGCCGCCCAAGGACGTAAAGGTCGCCACGGTCGACTTCGCGGAGCGGCCGCAGACCACGGCCGTCGTCACCGAACACCCCGACGGCGACTATTCGGTCGCCTACGTCTGACGGCGGATCGCCGCCGCGCGCCGTCGCAAACTCGCCTGGAGATCGCCATGGCCCTGCCCACCCAGACCGCGCCCCTGACGGGATGCGTGTCGATCGACGCCACCAGCCCCGACGGCTATCTGGACAACGCCCGCGCCGGCACGCCGACGGCCGGCGCCCACAACAGCATCCAGACCGCGGCCGCCAATCTGTTGGCTTGCGCTGGGGAGACCGCCTCACCGACCACGGCATCGCTTGTCGGGCATGGGGAACAGGGGATTATCTCGACAGGCGCCGGCCAATCGCTCGGTTCGTCCCTGCAGCATATCGGCCTCGACAATCAGGCCGTCTGGGTTCCGGCCTTCCAGACTCTGAGCGGGCGGTTCAGCACGCTCTACCTCTATGCCCCTCATGTGGGAGCCGGCGTCGCGGGCGCTCAATTGCTCTATGCGCTGGCCAAGGTCCTCAACGCGAACGTCTACGGTCCGACCGGCCTGATCTACTCTAACGCCGAGGGAGACTTCTCGCTCGAGATCGGCTCGCAGTGGCAGGTGGCGATGCCGACCGGGCGTCCGCCCTCGCCGATCGACCCGCCGGTGCATCCGGTCGGGGATGCGTCCACCAGTGGGTCCGGCGTGAGGATCAGCGCCTGCTCAGCTTTCGGCCTGAAGGGCGTTCCCTTGCCGGCCAAGTCCGCGAAGGCCTTGGCCGGCAAGGTGTACTGGGACCGAGTGTTTCAGGCGCCCGGCGAACCGGGCGCCCGGATCACGGGCCGCCTGCGCGTCAGCTTCGGAGGCACGGCGTTCAGAGCCTTCACGATCCTCGGCAACGGTCTTCTGCGCGAGGACGACCGGCCCACGAATTTCTATCCCGTGGGGCCGGGTTTCCGCGCCATCGCGCTCGGCCGCTGAGCCGCTTGGTTCAGCCCGTCGCCGTCGGCGCCACCGCATAGGCCCGCGAGCAGTACTCGCAGGTCACATGGATCTTGCCGTCGGGCTCGATCATCTCGGCGATTTCCTCGGCCGTGAACGAGCCCAGCATCGCGCCGATGCGGTCTTCCGAGCAGCGGCAGAAGGCGCGCAGCGGCTTTTCCTCGAGCAGGCGCACGCCGTCCTCGTTGAACAGCCGCCACAGCAGCAGCGTCGTCGGCACGGTCGGGTCGATCAACTCGTCCTCGCCCGTGGTCTCGAACAGCGCCTGGACGTGGGTCCAGGCCTCCTGGGTCTCGCCGCGGGTCTCGTCGCCGGCGATGGCCTGGATCAGGATGCCGCCGGCCCGCCACTTGAGGCCCTCGCCGGTGTCGACCTGGCCGACCGCCAGGCGCACCCGGGTCGGGGTCTGCTCGGACTGGGCGAAGTACTGCTCGGCGCACAGGGCCAGGGTCTCGCCCTCGATCGGGGTGATGCCCTGGTAGCGGTCCATGTCCGGACCCTGGTCGATGGTCATCACGAAGGTGCCGCCGCCCAGCAGGGTGCGGGCGCCGGGACGCACGAAGCCTTCCGAGGCCTTGGCCACCTCGTCGGCGTCGAACCGGCAATAGCCGCGCAG
>NZ_JBFTZS010000179.1:0-8426 GCF_056406675.1 Caulobacter sp. P1_B12_2
GCCCGGGATGACGGCTGAAAGGATTTGGGACTAGGTCGCCCACCTCAATCAAACACGATCACCGATCGCGCCAGCTCGCCGCGCTTCAGCTCGTCGAAGGCCGAGTTGACCTCCTCCAGCTTGATGCGGCGCGAGATCAGTTCGTCCAGCTTCAGCTTGCCGCCCATATAGGCGTCGACCAGGCGGGGCATGTCGACCGGGAAGCGGTTGCTCCCCATGAAGCTGCCCTGGATCTTGCGCTCGCCCAGGAAGTCGGCGCCGTGCAGCTCGATCATGGTGCCCACGGGGATCATGCCGATGATGTTGGCCGTGCCGCCCCGGCGCAGCATCTTGAACGACTGCTCGGCGGTGGCCTTCAGGCCGATGGCCTCGAAGCTGTGGTGGACGCCGCCGCCGGTCAGTTCCTGCACCTGCTTCACCGCGTCGCCGTCGGCGGCGTTGATGACGTCGGTGGCGCCGAAGGTCTTGGCCAGCGCCAGCTTGGCCGGGACGCGGTCGATGGCGATGATCCGGCCGGCGCCGGCGATGGCCGCGCCGTTGATGGTGGCCAGGCCCACCCCGCCGCAGCCGATCACGGCCACGGTCTCGCCCGGGCGGACGCTGGAGGTGTGGATCACTGCGCCCACGCCGGTCATCACCGAGCAGCCGATCAGGGCGGCGCGGTCGAACGGCATGTCCTTGCGGATGGCGACGCAGGCGTGCTCGTGCACCAGCATCATCTCGGCGAACGACGACAGGTTCAGGAACTGGGCCATCTTGCCGGGGCCCGACAGGTCTTCCTTGAAGAGGCGCGGCTCGTCGGTCTTCGAGCGGCGCGTCTCGGGGCTGATGCAGAGGTTCATGTGCCCGGTCAGGCAGACCTCGCAGTGGCCGCAATAGGGATTGAGGCAGGTGATCACGTGGTCGCCGACCTTGACGGTGCGGACCTCGGATCCGATCGCCTCGACGATCCCGGCGCTCTCGTGGCCCAGCACGGCGGGCAGGGGATGGGGGTAGGAGCCTTCGATGAAGTGCAGGTCGGAATGGCAGACGCCGGCGGCCTTGGTGCGGATCAGCACTTCGCGCGGGCCCGGCTTGCCGATCGAGACCTCCTCGATCTGGAGCGGCTGGCCCACTTCGCGCAGAACGGCGGCCTTCATCGGCGATCTCCCTCTTTGTCGCGGGAGACCCTAGCGGGAGGCGTGGGGGAGAAGGAAGGGGTTATTCGAACAAATGTTTGGAGCTCTCCTCACCCGCATCGCGGGGGAGGTGGCGCGCTGCGAATACGCAGCGTGACGGAGGGGGCGTCACGCGGCATGCTCAACTTATGAGATCAACAACCAAAACACGCTCGCGCGCCAAAGCGTTGCGTCGAACCATGAGCCCGCCAGAGGTCATGCTCTGGGTCCGCCTACGCGCTCGCCAACCCGACGGCCCACGTATCCGTCGCCAACACCCGATCGGACCATACATCGCCGACTTCTACTGCGCCGACGCAAAGCTCGTGATCGAGGTCGACGGTTGGTGTCACAACATGGGCGAGGCCCCAGAACACGACGCCCGCCGCGACGCCTGGATGGCCGCACAGGGCCTGACGATCGTGCGCTACACCGCCGCCGACGTGTTCGGCGACCCGACGGGCGTGGCGGATGGAATCTGGGATCTCGCGACGGCCCTGATACGCAAGCGGGGCGGCCTGGACGCCCCCTCCGTCACGTCGCCTATCGGCGCCGCGCCACCTCCCCCGCTGCGCGGGTGAGGAGAAGAAGCTGAGCCACTCCCTCTATTCTGCAGGAGAGGGTACAAGCTCGTATGACCCTTACCGACGTCCGTCCCGCCAAGCCCGCGCCCATCAGCGCCAACGCCCTGATCCTGGTCGGCGCCTTCGCGGCCCTGGCCTTCGCCCTGGCGCGGATGCCCGATCCGCCCGGCGTGCTGACCTTCGCCTTCGTGGTGGTGGGCTGGGTCCTCAGCGTGGTGGTCCACGAGTTCGCCCACGCCTTCGTGGCCTACAAGGCCGGCGACCATACGATCGTCGAGAAGGGCTATCTGACGCTGGACCCGCTGAAATACACCGACCTGTCGACCAGCATTATCCTGCCGCTGGTCGTGCTGGCCATCGGCGGCATCGGCTTTCCCGGCGGGGCGGTCTATCTGCGCGACGACCTGATGCGCAGCAAGCGCGGCCGGGCCCTGGCCTCGCTGGCCGGGCCGCTGGGCACCCTGGCGGTGCTGGTCGGCCTGGCCGTGTGCCTGGCCGCCGACCGGGCGTTCGGCGTCGAGACCAGCGCCCTGTCGCGCGCCGCCGCCTTCCTGGCCTTCCTGCAGGCCTTCGCCCTGGTGCTGAACCTGCTGCCCCTGCCCGGCCTGGACGGCTTCGGCGTGATCCGCCCCTACCTGCCGCCGGCGGTCCAGCAACAGGCCGCCCGGTTCGGCTCGTTTGTGTTCATCGGCCTGTTCGTGGCGATCTTCTTCCTGCCGCCGGTCAACGACGCCCTGTTCAGCCTGGTGGTGTCGATCACCGACCTGTTCGGCGTCTCGCGCCCGGACATCGGCGCGGGGTACCGGGCGTTCCGGTTCTGGGAGGGGTAGAAACCCTCCCCCAGACGGAGAGGGTCTCGAGCGTTTAGGCCGCGCTGAGCTTGGGCGCGGCGGAGGTCACCGCGGGGCGAAAGGTCTCGGCGGGCTTTTCCGCCTCCTGCACCAGGCAGCCGTACCAGCCCAGGCCGGCATAGGTCTCGTAACCCGGGGTCAGGGCGTAGCCGACGGTGCGGGCGCCTTCGGCGTAGCTGCCCATGTCGCCGCCGGCGGTGTCGAGCTTGAAGGTCTCCTCCAGCACGCCCTTGCCGTCCGAGCTGGCCAGCACCCGGTGGTTCTGGTCCAGCAGCAGCACGCGCGAGCGGGCCTTTTCCTCGTCGGTCAGGCGCACGCCGTCGACCACCGCCTGGGCCTGGGGCTTCCAGTCGAAGTGGACGCCCAGCACGCCGATCACCTTGCCGCCCGCCTGGCCGCCCTCGCGGATGGCCGTGGCGTAGGTGGCGACGGGGGCGTCGTTCAGGGCCTTGATCCGCTCGATGTCGCAGACGGTGAAGTCGTCGCCAGACTTGGTGCGCATGGCGTTCCTGAACCACTCGGCCTCGGCCACCGAGACGCTCTTGGCGGCCGGATACTTGTCGGGCCGGCCGCTGGCGACCACGCGGCCCGACGGGTCGGCGATCCACAGGTCCAGATAGACGGTGTAGGCGTCGAGGATCACCTTCAGCCGTTGGCTGGCGTAGGTGGAGGCCTCGCGCGACGGGGCCGCCACGCAGTCGACCACGGCGCTGTCGGTGGCCCACCAGCGCACGTCGCAGGTGCGCTCATAGAGGTTGCGGTCGATGATCTCGATGGCGTTCAGGGCGAGATCCGCCAGGCGCTGACCGCGCAGATGGCCCAGGATCGCGCCGCCGATCTTGGTCAGCTCGTCGAGGTCGGCGCGCACCTGGCTCTCCAGGGCGGCGGCCACCACGTCGATCTGGGTCGAGATCGTCTTGAACTCTTCGGCGACGATCGCGAAGCCGCGTCCCGCCTCGCCCGCGCGCGCGGCGACGATCAGGGCGTTGATCGCCAGCATCTTGGCCGAGCGATTGACGTAAGCGATCTCGCCGATCTTCTCGCCGGCCACGGCGGAGAGGCGTTCGCTGAGCTCGAGGATGCGTTCTGGACGCAGGCTGGCGTCTTCAGCCGACATGTATGGGTTTCCCCCGAAACCGGCGGCGGGACGCGGGACAGCCGAATCACTCGCCAGACACGCGAGAGTGACACCAGTGTCAGGTTTCGGGGATGGGGGTCGGACAATCCGTCGCGCCTTTTCGCGTGTTTCGCGGCATGCAGCCTGTGGAAATGTTTAGTTTCGAGGCAATACTTGCCTCATTAATCATCAATGCTCGACAACGTTGTCATCGCCAAGTCATCGCAAAGCCTTGCCGTAGGCCGATGACACCGGTGGACAGGAATTTCCGGACGGGGGATTGTGCGCGCAATTGAAGGGGGAAACCGCAGATGTTCCGCACCACGCTCGCCGCCGCCCTGGCCTTGACCGCGACCGCCGCTCACGCCRCCCCCCGCGAGGTGCTGGCCTTCCCCGGCGCCGAGGGCGCGGGGCGGCTGGCGGTGGGCGGACGCGGCGGGGCGGTGATCAAGGTCACCAACCTCGAGGACGCCGGCCCGGGATCCCTGCGCGCCGCCGTCGAGGCCAAGGGGCCGCGCACCGTGGTGTTCGAGGTGGCCGGCACGATCGCGCTGAAGAGCGAGCTGAAGATCGTGGGCGGCCAGATCACCATCGCCGGCCAGACCGCGCCGGGCGGCGGGATCACCCTGCGCGACCACACCCTGGTGGTGTCCGCCGACGACGTGGTCATCCGCTTCATCCGCTCGCGCCTGGGCGACGAGAGCAAGACCGAGGGCGACGCGATCTGGATCAATTCGGGCCGGCGGATCATCCTCGACCACGTCTCGGCCAGCTGGTCGGTGGACGAGACCCTGTCGGCGTCGGCGCGCTACGACAATCCCGGCCCCAATGGGAAAGAGGGGGGCTTCTACGACCTGACCGTCCAGTGGTCGATCATCGCCGAGAGCCTGACCCACTCGATCCACGCCAAGGGCGACCACGGCTATGGCAGCCTGATCCGCGGCGGCGGCGGCTCGAAGATCAGCTTCCACCACAATCTGTGGGCCAACCACCTGGCCCGCATGCCGCGCCCGGGCAATTACGAGGGCCCCGAGAAGGACCCGGTCGGGGCGTTCTTCGAGTTCCGCTCCAACGTCTTCTACAACTGGGGCAAGGGCCACGCCGGCTACGACGCCGACAAGGCGGCCCTGGCGGCCTACAGCTTCATCGACAACGCCTATGTGATGGGTCCGGACAGCCAGAAGCCCGTGGCCTTCAACGAGAGCAACAGCCTGGCCAAGGCCTGGTTCGCCGGCAACAGCATGAACGGCGTCGTGCCCGCCGATCCGTGGAGCCTGGTCACCGGCCTGCAGGCGCCGGGCTGGCGCCAGGCGGGGCCGATCGACGTGGCGCCGGTCAAGGCCGACCCGGCCGCCTCGGCGTTCGAGCGAGTGCTGAAGGACGCGGGGGCCTCGGTGTTCCGCGACAGCGTCGATGCGCGGGTGGTGGCCGGGGTGCGCGACAAGACCGGCAAGCAGATCGACAGCCAGGCCCAGGTCGGCGGCTGGCCGGTGCTGCCCACGGGCAAGGCGGCGGCCGACACGGACGGGGACGGCATGCCCGACGCCTGGGAGAAGGCCCACGGCTTCAACCCGAAGTCGCCCGACGGCGCCGCCCTTGCCAAGGACGGCTCGGGCTATACCAATCTCGAGCTCTATCTCGCCGATGCAGCCAAGGTCCGCCGATGATCCTCTCCGCCGCGATCGCCGTCATGCTCCAGGCCGCCCCGACCCTGGCCACGGTGGAAAGCCTCCCGCCGGGGGAGGCCGGCGGGTTGCTCCTCGCCGGAAAGGATCACGGGCCGATCGTCGCGATCGTCGTTCCCCGGCTCAATGACCTGCCTCCGGGTTTCGCCGAACGCCAGCTGGTCGAGCGGCCGGTGGCCGAGAAGGGCGGCTGCGTGCGGAAACGCTGGACCGTCAGGTTCGCGCGGAAGGCTGGCGAGACTGAAAGCCGGGTGGAAAGCGCCGACATCTGGGCCGGGTTCGAGATCGCCCTGCCCGGCCCGGCCGGATGCCCCGATGACGACTATGTGCGCCTGGACCCGGGTCTCAAGCCCGTCCAGGCCCTGCCTGCGCTGAAACATCTGGACGCGCTGCGACGCGGCGACGCCCAGGCCAGCTTCACCTGCTCGGACCAGACGACCTCCGACCTATGCGGCGATCCAAAGGCGCTCCGCCAGAAGTTGGCCAGCCTGTCGCCCTGGGCCCTGACGCGCCAGAATGGGCAGATGGTCTTCTGGCTGGGCCTCCCAGGAGTCGTCACCGAGGTGCGCTATAGCCCCGACCGTCTCGACCAGGTCACGGTTTCGCGCCGCGTACCGGCGCCGTTCTAGCGCCTCACCCGGTTGCCCCCACCTGACCGCTTCGCGGTCTGTCCGCCCCATAGGGGGCGGAGGACGGAAACGCGGCCCCTCTTCCCCCTTTGGGGGAAGACGATCGCGAAGCGATCCGTAGGGGGCAAGTGTTCACATTCTCCAGCCTTTGCCCCTCTTGGAGCTTTCCGCTACACCCCCGCACATGTCGCACAACACCTTCGGCCACCTGTTCCGCGTCACCACCTGGGGCGAAAGCCACGGCCCGGCCCTGGGCTGCGTGGTCGATGGCGTGCCGCCGGGCGTCGCCATCAGCGCCGAGCAGATCCAGGCCTTTCTCGACAAGCGCCGCCCGGGCAACGGCAAGTTCGTCACCCAGCGCCAGGAGCCGGACGCCGTGCGCATCCTGTCGGGGGTGTTCGAGGACGAGCGCAGCGACGGTCAGCGCACGACCGGCACGCCGATCAGCCTGATGATCGAGAACACCGACCAGCGCTCCAAGGACTATGGCGAGATCGCCCAGGCCTTCCGGCCGGGCCACGCCGACTATCCCTATTTCGCCAAATACGGCGTTCGCGACTATCGCGGCGGCGGGCGCAGTTCGGCGCGCGAGACGGCGGCGCGGGTCGCGGCCGGCGCGATCGCCCGACTGGTGATCCCCGGCGTGACCGTGCGCGCCGCCCTGGTGCAGATCGGCCCGCACGCCATCGATCGGGCGAACTGGGACTGGGACCAGACGAACGAGAACCCCTACTGGTCGCCGGACGCCGCGATCATCCCGGTTTGGGAAGAGCACCTGGAGAAGATCCGCAAGGCCGGCTCCTCGACCGGGGCCGTCGTCGAGGTCGAGGCTGTCGGCGTGCCGGCCGGCTGGGGCGCGCCGCTGTACGGCAAGCTGGACGCCGAACTGGCCGCGGCCCTGATGTCGATCAACGCCGCCAAGGGCGTGGAGATCGGCGAGGGCTTCGCCAGCGCCGCCCTGTCGGGCGAAGAGAACGCCGACCAGATGCGGATGGGCAATGACGGCCCGATGTTCCTGAGCAATCACGCCGGCGGCGTGCTGGGCGGCCTGTCCACCGGCCAGCCGGTGGTGGCCCGCGTGGCCTTCAAGCCGACCTCCTCGATCCTGACGCCGCGCCAGAGCGTCAACGAGGCGGGCGAGGAGATAGACCTGCGCACCAAGGGCCGTCACGACCCGTGCGTCGGCATTCGCGGCGTGCCGGTGGTCGAGGCCATGACCGCCTGCGTCCTGGCCGACGCCTTCCTGCGCCACCGCGCCCAGACGGGCGGCGGGGCGTTCGTGCCGGGGATGAGCGGACGTCGCTAGAAACCCTCTCCCGGAGGGGAGAGGGAGGGACCCATGCGCAGCATGGGAGGGTGAGGGGTGACGGCGCCCGACGGCGTGCCGGCACGAGATCCCCACCTGCTGTTTTAGGCTCTGAGAAAAACGGCGAAAGCGTAACCCCTCACCCTGCCACGACTTCGTCGCGGGCCCCGCCCTCTCCCTCTGGGAGAGGGTGACTTACCCTACCCCTTGCGCGCCTCCGGCCACTCCTCGGGCCGCATGATCATGGTGGGGCGCAGGAAGGGCGAGCGGACGCGGTCGTAGTTCTGAACGTCAAGATCTCGACAGATGATCTGAAGCAACTCCCCACCGCTGACTTCGGGTGGGGGCCCGTCGTGCATCTGGCTCCAGAGTTCCAGAGCTTCGCGCTTGATGAGTTCGTCGCGGGAGGCCATGCGGTTCATATTCCTTCACCGCATCAACTCTCCCACGCTGCGACTCGTTCCTATTTTTTTCGTTGACAAAAGGTAACCAACCGCCACCGAAGTTAACGATCTTCTGTCCCGCGGCGAAACCAAGACTCAAGATTGACGCCTTCCATCGGCCTGAAGAGCGGCTTTGCCCGCGCAATGTCGAAATTCGACTTTGGCCTGATAACATTGATCTTTTCGGTGAATTACCGATTGACCGATTGTTACAGGCTCGTAACGTCCAAGCCGTCACGGCACGCTCAACGAGGCCGTGAGTCATGAACGAGCCCGGGGGGCGAGTGCGCTTCGATCTGCTGAAAATTCTGCTAGTCGACGACAATCAGCACATGCGCATGCTGCTGACCGAGATCCTGCGGGCCCTGGGCGTGCGGCAGATCTTCGAGGCGATGGACGGCGCCGAGGCGCTGCAGCTGATGCGCGACATCGAGATGGACCTGATCATGACGGACCTGACCATGGGTCCGCTGGACGGCATCGACTTCGTCAACCTGCTGCGCAATTCGCCCGACAGCCCCGGCCCGTTCACCCCGGTCATCATGATCACCGGCCACTCCACGATGCGCCGCGTGGCCGAGGCCCGCGACGCGGGGGTCAACGAGTTCCTGGCCAAGCCGGTGACGGCGCGCGGGGTGATCCACCGCATCAACC